>JACMKY010000086.1 GCA_014379925.1 Cytophagales bacterium
CAGGCTTGTACATCAGTCGGTTGGTTACCCCCAACGGAGTGCTCACCCGGAAGCTGGTGCTGACCCGGTAAAAGCGGCGGTCGAATGCGCCTTCCCAGCGAATCGACTGTCCGTTAATCAATAATCGAAAGCTTCATTCCAATCCGACGTTGGGATAACGCGTTCGATTCGTTCGCAAAAGGCACGCGTCGTCATGGCGCGTGCCTTTTTTTGCAATACTTCTGACACCCCAGGGCTCAGCCGCTGTTGGCTCCGGGAACGGGGTATTTGGACGGGTGTAGCCGGACTAACTGAAAATTTATCGAAGAAAAAAGTAGGCGCTTGGTTGGAAACAACCGGACTTGGGTGATCCGTAGCGGTTGGAAAAACCCGGATTCTGGTCGAATTAGGGCGAAATTCATACAAGTTAAAATCGATTCACGCTGGTGTGCGTTTCGTCAACCCGCCCATTACTCTCTATCTTGTCTAAGTATTTCTCACACCATTAGATCAAGATATATGGAAATTTCTACACTGAAACAAGTCCGCACCCTTGGCCTATTCGTCTTCCTTCTGTTGGGTTCGGTCCTCAGCGGCCGGGCGCAACTCAAAGACCAGCTCAACGGTTTGAAAATGGCTTCCGGAGACCCGATGTCCAAGATCGGCGCCGAACTGGCGGGTCTGAAACGGGAATCTGAACTCCGGCCGCGCGCCCGCACCGGCGCAGTCGCCGAGGTTCAATCCGAAAATTCCCTGCTCCAAGTCCGGGCGGGCGACTACGTGGTGGTGGACGCCGTTGCCGAGGGCGACAACACCCGCCGACTGCTGGCCGACCTGACGGCCTTGGGCCTGACCAAAGCTACTTCGTTCGGCCGGGTGGTGTCGGGCCTGATGCCCATTGCCGCCCTCAACCGGATGGCCGACCTGAGGAGTCTGCGATTTGCCCGGCCCGCCTACCAACCTGCCAGCCTTATCGGGCAGGCGACCAGCGGGGGCGACCGGGCAATGGGCTCCGACCTAGCCCGCCGGGAGACGGACGTCATCGGTCGCCGCAGCAAGATCGGGGTGCTCTCCGACAGTTACAACAGCCTGGGCGGGGCCGCTGCCGGTATCCGGTCCGGTGACCTGCCCGGCGGGAACAACCGCAATGGCTTCATCACCCCCGTTCAGGTGCTGGAAGACTTGGAGCCGGGTATTGGCAGCGACGAAGGGCGGGCGATGCTGGAGATCATCCACGACGTGGCGCCCGGTGCCAAGCTGGCCTTTGCCACTGCCCTTACTGGTGAGGCCGGCTTCGCCCAGAACATCCTCAACTTGCAAGGGGCGGGTTGCAACATTATTGTGGACGACATCCTTTACTTTACCGAGCCTTTCTTCCAGGATGGCCTCGTTGCCCAGGCGGTGGACGTCGTTAAAAGCAGGGGCGTAAGCTACTTCTCGGCGGCTGGCAACAGCGGACGCAATTCGTACGAGTCCCCCTTTCGGGTCGGTGGCCTCACCTCTTTCGGCAGCCAGTCCGTCCCTGGCGGCATCCGGACCGTGAATGCCCACAACTTCGCCTCCGAAGGCCAGCCCGCCGACCTGATGCAAAGTATAACGGTTCCCGCGGGTACGACAATCTACGTTTCCCTTCAGTATGACCAGCCCTTCTACTCGGCCGGCCGAGGCCGCAACCCCGGGGCTTCCTCCGACCTGGATATCTTCTTGCTCAGCGAGGACAGCACGAAAGTACTTGCCGGTTCTGCCAGCAACAACGTGGGCCGCGATCCGGTAGAGGTATTCAGCTTTTACAACAATGGTACCTACGGCAGCAACCAATTTAATCTCCTCATTGATAAAACCGCCGGTCCCACCCCGGGCAAGATCAAGTACATCATTTTTGGCCGGAGCATTCTCAACGAGTACAATACCCAGAGCGCCACCTGCTACGGCCACCCCAACGCCGCGGGGGCCGTCGCTACCGGGGCAGCGTATTTTATGAACACCCCCGCTTTCGACCGGACGTTGCCGCTGAAGGAAAGTTCCTCTTCGGCGGGCGGCGTACCCATCCTGTTCGATGCCAACGGCACATCCGTTTCCCCGGTTGTCCGTTCGAAGCCCGAATTGGTGGCTCCCGACGGGGTGGTTACGACGTTTTTCCACCAACTTACCAACGGAGAATACTATTTCTTCGGTACTTCGGCGGCGGCGCCCCACGCGGCGGGGGTGGCGGCCCTGATGCAGGAAGCCAACGGCGGTCGTCTTAGCCCCGACACCATCCGGGAAACCTTGCAGGAAACCACCGTGGAGATGGAGACGCCCGGCTTCGACTTCAACACCGGCTACGGCCTCATCGACGC
>JACMKY010000669.1 GCA_014379925.1 Cytophagales bacterium
AATCGTCAAGCATTGGTAGACAAAAACAAAAATTCAATTACAACTAGGTGTTGAGCCCGACTTTGGCGTTTTGCGGCAACAACGGCGAAAAGGCGTCAAGGGTGCCCCTCGTAAAGTAAATTTCCCCCTCCGGATTCAGCCAGGATCGTTCCGACAACCAGTTGATTCTACCCCGGCGTTCAGGCGGTTGCCCGGTTGCCGGGACCGGGTGACGGTTGTCCCGGACCGGCCGCCAGTGTCTCCCGGATCCGTTCAATGTGGATGGCCGTTTCCTCGGCTTCCCGGGTGCGTCCTTCCGCCATTTGTCCCAAACCCTGACCGCTTTCCCGTTCGGCCAACCGCAGCAGCATGTGCCTTCGTTCCTCCAGCAACCGCAAGGCCACCCACATCGTTTCCTCCAACCGGGCGGTCTGGTAGCTCAGGAAGCTGGCGGCGGTGTGTGCGTGCCCGACCTGGCAACGGAACCGGTCTACCGGATCGTGTTTTATCTCCCAGAGGGCTCCTCCGCAGTCGGGACAACTGTAGGGCAGGCGCGTGGTGCCCAATTCCACCATTCCTTCAATTCCGCTGAGCAGGCGTTCCGCGATTTGGGCTTCCCGAACCACGTCGGCAGGAACAGTGGTTGTGGGAGCGGGGAGGGCGGCCAGGTTGACGAGCAAACTGCCCATCTCGGCGATGGGTACGCAGTGGTCGGCCCCGGCGTGACGAAGCGCACTTTGCGGCATGTCGGCGTAAGCGGCCTCCCGCGGATCCTGGACAACCGCGATTCCGCCACTCCGACGGACCGCCGACAAGCCGGCCGTGCCGTCGTCGAGCAGGCCAGTCAGCACCACGCCGATCACGCGGGAGCCGTAGGCGGCGGCGGCGGAGCGGAAAAGCGGATCGATGGCGGGACGGGAGCGGTTCTCTTTCGGGCCCTTGGTGACCAGCACGCGGCCGTCGCGAATCAGCAGGTGATGGTCGGGCGGGGCCAGGTAGGCGTGCCCGCGTTCGAAAGGTTCTTCGTGCCGGGCCAGCAGGCAGGGAAGCTGGCTGTTCTTCCCGATTCGCTCGAGCAATACCTGGGCTGCCGTTTCGGGTGCAAGGTGGTTGACCAGGAACAAGCTCGCCGGCAACTCGGCCGGAAGCTCGGAAAGCAACCTTGACAAGGCCGCCGGCCCCCCGGCGGAAGCCCCGATGACGATAATGTCGTGGTAGGTAGTGGGCTGCATAAAAAGTAAAAAATGAGCGCATCAGCCTGGGCTGGCTTGCCTAAGTGACAGGACAAACTTAAAGAGTAAAACCAACACCCCAAAATTTATATTTGCCCGAACGGATAGTTGATCTCCAGTCGATTCGTACCGCTAAAACAACCCGGTTCGGTAAAAATCGGCGGAGTGCTGCCCAGCGGAATGCCGCCCAGCGGAGTGCCGCCCAGCGAAATCATTCCCGTCGGTGGCACTAGCGGTCGTCGCTGACGCCCAGCACCAGCAGGGCCGCCAACAGCATCGAACACCCGCCCAGCACCAGCGTGTACACCGCTTCCCCACCGAATACGCTGCGCGTGAAATAGCCCAGAATACCCGCCGCCAACACCTGCGGAATGACGATGAAAAAATTGAAGATGCCCATGTAAGTACCCATCTTCCGGGCGGGCAGCGCCCCCGCCAGGATGGCGTACGGCATGGAAAGGATGCTGGCCCACGCCAAACCCACCCCGAGCATCGAAACCAGCAGCAGGTATTGGTTGCGGAAAAAATAAATGGAAATCAGCCCCAGTCCGCCGGCCACCAATGAGATCATATGCACTCCCTTGCGGCTGGTTGCCCGGGCCAGTGGCGGCAACAGAAAGGCCATGATCGCCGCAAAGCCGTTGTAAGCCGCAAAACAGACGCCCACCCAGTCGGCTCCCTCGTTGTAGGCGGCCGAAGTGGGGTCACTGGCCCCGAAAACGTGCTTGGTCACCGCCGAGGTGGTGTAGATCCACATCGAAAACAGCGCAAACCAGGAAAAAAACTGCACCACCGCCAGTTGCACCATCGTCCTGGGCATGCGGATGAAGTCGACGAAAATGTCCGTCAAGCGGGCTTTCGATTCGGTCGCGTCGGCCGGGGAGGCGGCGTACCGCTCAAATTCCGCGGGCGGGTACTCCCTGGTCCGGACGACGGTCCAGACCACGGCGCCCACAAATGCCAGCGCCCCGATGTAAAAGGCATATTCCACCGACGGAGGGATCTTTCCCGCCGGGGCCACGTTGGAAACCCCCAGCCAATTCGTGAACACGTAGGGCAAGGCCGAAGCCACCACGGCCCCCGTACCGATGAAGAAGCTCTGCATGGCAAAACCCGTGGTGCGCTGGGAAGAAGGCAGCATGTCACCGACCAGCGCCCGGAACGGCTCCATGCTGACGTTGATGGAGGCATCCAGGATCCAGAGCAAGCCGGCGGCCATCCACAGGACCGCCGAGTTGGGCATGGCAATCAGCGCCAGGGAAGCCAGGACCGCCCCGACCAGGAAATAGGGCCGGCGCCGGCCCAGACGATTCCAGGTGTGGTCGCTGAAGTGGCCAATGATGGGCTGAACCAGCAGGCCCGTCAGGGGAGCGGCAATCCAAAGGATGGGAATGTCGTCCACGTTGGCCCCCAGGGTTTCGAAAATGCGGCTGACGTTGGCGTTTTGCAGGGCGAAGCCGAACTGAATGCCCAGGAAGCCGAAACTCATGTTCCAGATCTGCCCGAACGAGAGCCGGGGTTTATCTTCAGTTGTTTTTGCGGGGGTCGACGGAGTTGGGACGACGGAAGCCATAGTGAATTAGTTGGGATGAAGTGGAAAGAAATTCGAAGTTCTTCGGTTCGACATTCAACTCCTTCCTTCCTGCTTGAGCATCCTTACCGCGTAATCGCAGGCCCGGGCCGTGAGGGCCATGTACGTGAGGGAAGGGTTGACGCTCGAACAGGAGGTCATGCAGGCCCCGTCGGTGACGAACACGTTGGGAACCGCGTGGAGTTGGTTGTGCGCGTTGAGGACCGAGGTTTTCGGATCCCTTCCCATCCGGGCCGTTCCCATTTCGTGGACCGTTGACATTGGTTCCGGGTCGCCGATGGTGACTCTCACGCCCTGGAAGCCCGTTTTTTCCAGTAGTTCCTGCGCCTGACTGATGGCATCCTTGGACATGCGGCGCTCGTTGTCCTTCCACTCGAAGGCAATCTCCGGGACGGGCTGACCCCATTTGTCCCGAACGTGCTGACTGGGCCGCACGAAGTTGTCGTGGTAGGGCAATTGCTCCCCGAAGGAAGTCAATCCCATTTCCCAGTAGTCCGCCGGTTGGGAAAACGCTTCTTTGAGTTGGGTTCCGAATCCCGGGACCGCATCGGGACGTTTCCGGGGCCGGGAGGCACTGCCCTGGTAATTGTATCCCCGCCGGAAGTGGGGGTGCTGGTCGGATACGTTGCGAAAACGGGGAACGTAGATGCCATTGGCCCGACGTCCGTAGAAGTACCGGTCGGTAAAACCTTCGTAGCGGCCTCCCACGGAAGTTTTGTGGTGCGTCATCAGGTTGTGGCCCAGTTCGCCGGAGTCGTTGCCCAACCCGTTGGGAAAGCGGTCCGATACGGAGTTGAGCAGGATCATGGCGGTGCTGATGGTACTGGCGTTGAGGAAGACCAGGCGGGCGAAGTATTCGTGCGTCTGTCCGGTTTCCGCGTCGAGCAGGTTCACTCCCGCCGCCCGCCGGGTCTGCGCGTCGTAGATGACGTTGACCACGATGCTCTGCGGACGCAGGGTCAGGCGGCCCGTTTGCCGGGCAACGGGAAGGGTGGCAGAATTGGTGCTGAAGTAGCCGCCCAACGGACAGCCACGGTCGCAGAGGTTGCGGAATTGGCACATTCCCCGGCTGGCAACCGGTTGGGTCAGGTTGGCGACCCGGCCGATGATCATCCGGCGGTCGGTATACAGCTGGTCAACCCGCGTGGCGATGTATTTTTCCAGGCAGTTCATCTGCATCGGGGCAATGAAGTCGCTGTCGGGCAGGTGCGGCATTGCCTCCCGCGTACCGCTGATGCCCACGAATTTCTCCACGTAGCGGTACCACGGTTCGAGGTCCCGGTAACGAAGCGGCCAGTCTACCGCCACGCCCTCCCGCTGGTTAGCCTCGAAATCCAGGTCACTCCACCGGTAGCACTGCCGCCCCCAGGTAAGCGAACGCCCGCCGACCTGGTGTCCACGCGGCCACACGAACGTTTCGTTGCGGGTCTGCACGTAGGGGTTTTCCTGCTCGTTGACGTAGAAATGCTGGTTGCCTTCGTTGACCGAGTAGTTCCGTTGCGTGAGTTCGTACTTGGCGCGGTCTTCCAGCGAGAGCCGGCTCCGGTGTTGGAGATCCCAGGGGTTGTGCAACGCGGTGGGATAATCGGTTACGTGCTCCACGTTGCGTCCCCGCTCCAGCAGCAGCACTTCCAGTCCCTTTTCGGTGAGTTCCTTGGCCGCCCAACCGCCACTGATGCCCGAGCCGACCACAATGGCGTCGTAGGTATTGCGGGCGGTTGATTTCGTCGGTTGCATAATGGATCGGATGAGCGTTTCAAGGCAAGAATACCCTGTCGTTTGAGCAGCAAGTTAGTAAACTCCCGCCAGGGATTCAACGGGTCGAAAAGTTCTCCCTGCCAGCAGATTGGAAGGATTCCGAGACGACAATGTACCGCTTGCGAAGGTCGTTGCCGAAGCCATAGTCCAACCGGAGGTTGAGTTCTTCCTTTTCCAGCACAGATGAGGCGTTTCCAATGTGAACAACGCGGGACCGTAACAATTTGCGGTGTCCAAGACCAACGGACGGAGGAGATCGACGGATAACCGGCATTGGAGTTCTTCCTCCAAATGCACATGTTCCATCACCGCCGTGTTTGAAAAGTTACTTTTTTTATCAATCGTGTATAAAAGGTACGAATGTAAGATTGGCAACTGGTTCGTTGGAAAAAGACCGTTGCCAGTTCTCCTATCCAACCCAAGCCACCGATTTAGCCAGCCTACCCGCCTTGAAGACATTCATTTGCTTTCTCCTGCTCAGTTTTGTTCTGCCAGCGCAGGCGCAAACCGTCCCCATCGACCGGGCCACCCGGAAAGTAGCTTTCAAGGAAACGGTATTGCAGAACGAAATTACCCAAAAAGAGCTGTACAGCAGGGCTTTGCGTTGGTGTGAGGGACGCTACCGAGCCACCCGTGAACTTCCTAAGCGACAGCGTAAATTGGGCTTGCCACTGGTTAACAACGCTTACCACAACATCTACATTCCGACTGATTTGGGTCCGCAAGCCGTGCGGATGTATTATACATTGGAAATTGTGGTGGACGAAAAGGGCTACCGGTACTGCCTAAGTAACATCTACTACCGCACCTACGCCGACCGGCAACACCAAAGCATGACCGGCGAATTCAGCGCGGAACTGATTTTCGGCGAAGACGGCAACCAGACCGCTGGCAACCTCCAAGCGCTTTCCCGGCTTTACTACGCGGCTACTCACCAGTACGCCAAGCAACTGCTGACGGACCTGAAAACGGCCATGAACCCCGACCATACCATGACCCGGAACTGACGGCGAAAACGAATAGCCCCGCACCCGCGGGGGAAAACCGCCATTCCCCATCCGATCAATCGTTCGAATCAGCGGGTCAGAAGGATTCCGAGACGACAATGTAGAGGCTGCGGGAGTCGTTGCCGAAGCCGTAGTCCAACCGGAGGTTGAGTTTTTCCTTTTCCAGCAGGGCAAACCGCACGCCCCCGCCCAGGGAATACTTGAAGCGGCCGGGCCGCAGGTCCGCCAGGCGCGGGCTCACCTGCCCCACGCCCGCGAACCCCACCAACCCGAATCGCCACCAAACGGGCATCCGGTACTCGAGCTGGGTGGCCAGGTAGTGCTTGTCTTTGTAGCGCCCGGCGTAGTAGCCGCGCATGATGACGGGACTCCCCAGCACGGCCAGGTTGCGGATCGGCACCTGGCCGTGGGTGAAGGTGCCAAACGCCTGCACCGCCAGCACGTGCCCGGGGGCGGTGCGGATAAACTTGCGCACGTCAAGTTCGTACACCTGGTAGTTGAACTGGCTCCCTATCAGCCGGTTGAAATTGGTGTACGTCAACTGGAAGAGGGAGCCCCGGTCGGGACTGTAGGCGTGGTTGCGGCTGTCGCGGGATACCACCCCGCCCACGCCGGACACGTGGCCCCCGTAGCGGCCCAGTACATCCTGTTGGTCGAACAACTGGCCCGGCTGGTAACGGAAGTCGAACACCGTCTGGTAATCGTAGGCAAGGCCGAGGAAGAATTTCCCGTGTACTTTCCGCAGCAGGACGGCGTTGGCGGAGAACTGCTGGAATTCGTACTGCTCCCGGTCGGCTTCCCGGGAATCGTTGCCAATGCCCCAAAACTGATCGGGAAAGCTGGTGAAGGAGGTTCTTAGTCGCAGCACGTACGTTTCGCCGGGGAAAAAAATGGTGCCCGCCGACCCGACGATGAGTTGCTTGTTGAGGGTGTACAACGCTCCGAACGGAATGGTGGAGGTGCGGGTGAGGGTGTCGCGCCGGCTGACGTTAAAAATGAACGCGCTGGCAAATCCGAAAGCCCAGTTGGTCTCCGGTGACTTGGTCACCAGGGGAAAGATCAAAAAACGGTTCTTTCGAGGGATGAGAACGGAGTCGACCCGAACGGGGAGGGGCTGCGCCCAAACCGGGCCGACCGCGCCCAGCAACAGCAAGGTCACTATCTTGACGAGGAATGTACGCATAAATGACCCCCAAATTAAACGAATCTTTTTGTCGTTTGTCGTTTGGTGTTTACCGCTTATCGTTTATAAATTGAGGATTCACACCGCCAAGCGGTAAACGATAAACGCCCCATGAACAAGTTCCACTCCGCGGCCCTTTCCTGCTTGTTGCTGATTACTGCCGTCCTCCACTCCCGCTGCCAGCCGGAATCCGTCCCGGCCGCACCCCCGGCCGATCCGGACTGGAAACTGGTCTGGGCGGATGAGTTCGACCAGCCGGGACTTCCCGACTCCACCAAGTGGAACTACGACGCGGGCGGTCACGGCTGGGGAAACAACGAATGGCAGTTCTACACCAACAAACGAACCGAAAACGCGCGGGTAGAAAACGGTCGCCTGCTCGTTGAAGCCCGGCAGGAAGCCTTCGGGGGAAAAGACTATACCTCGGCCCGGTTGGTGAGTAAGGGCAAGGGCGACTGGACCTACGGCCGCTTCGAGGTGAAAGCCAAGCTCCCCTCCGGGCGCGGCACCTGGCCGGCCATCTGGATGCTGGCCACCAAGCAGTCCTACGGGAGTCAATACTGGCCCGACAACGGAGAAATCGACGTGATGGAACACGTAGGCTACAACCCCGATTCCGTCCACGCCTCCGTCCACTGCCGGGCCTACTTCCACTCCATCGGCACCCAGCGGACCGCCCGCCGCTTCGTGCCCACCGCGCGCACCGCCGACCACGTGTACGCCATCGAATGGACTCCCGAGCGGGTTGAGGCCTTCATCGACGGCCAAAAATACTTCTCCTTCGCCAACGACGGCAAGAAGGACTACCGGACCTGGCCGTTCAACCAACCGTTTCACCTGCTGCTCAACCTGGCCGTCGGGGGTAACTGGGGCGGTGCCAAGGGTGTGGACCCCGCCATCTGGCCCCAGCGGATGGAAGTGGACTACGTGCGGGTGTACCAGCGGAAGTAGACTTGGCGGCTTCCTCCAAACCAGCTAGGTATATTTTAGCCGCCCCATGATACGTTGGTCGGCGCTTCATTGCGCGATTGTTCTAATGCCTGAATACAAGATTGTTGGTGAGTCATGGAATTTATTTTTGAATTGTTGTTCCAGGTCATCCTCGAATTCGTTTTACAGATCTTCGGCGAGGTGCTCATTGAGCTGGGTTTACACAGCTTGGCCAAGCCGTTCAAAGAGCGAGAAGCTCGTAATCCCCTTCTCGCTTTTATTGGTTATGTCCTGTTAGGTTCCGCAGTTGGCGGCTTGAGCTTGCTGGTATTTCCTAAGTCCTTTGTCCGTAGCTCAAGATTACACGGTATTAGCTTGCTGATTACGCCGCTGCTAGCGGGAATCGCGATGTCGGGCCTAGGATGGCTGCGGCTGCGTCAAGGAAAAAGATTGCTACGGCTTGATAGCTTTGTTTATGGAGCTATCTTCGCTTTCGGCATGGCGTTGGTTAGGTTTCTGTTTACAACTTAGCTGCGTAAGCTGCACAATAGTGTAAGCCCAACTCAACTCCTGGCCTTCCCATTCACCGCTTCTCCCTCATCCTACTACCCCTGGCTTCTCACGAATCCGCTAAACAAAATACCCATCGGATGGCTCCGAGCCATCCGATGGGTAGGAACGCCCAACGTTAAGCGCTACCTCACCAGCACCAGCTTCCGGACCTTCACAAACCCGCCCGCCCGGAGCTGCACGAAATACGTGCCCGCGCCCAGCTTCCCGCCCGATTCGCCCTCGCCATCCCAGGTAATGCGGTGTTCGCCCGCCGGGTAAGTGCCGTCGAAGCGCTTAATCGGCTGCCCGATGGCGTTGTAGATCACCAGGTTCACTCGTTCCGGCCGGGGAAGGGAGAAACGGATCGTGGTCTGTTCGCCGAACGGGTTGGGCTGGCCGGGATATAATTCGTACCCGGCGGGCAACGCCGAGGTTGCTTCCCCGATGCGAATCTTGCGTTCCGCCGACGCGACGGACAGGCGTTCCAGCCGGGCGTTGTAGGCTTCGCTGGCCGTCAGGGACGAAGTGATGCGGAAGGGCGTTTCGCTGCCCAGGCCGCCCACCACCCGGAACCGGACGTAGAACGCCGTGGTATCATCGGGCAGGGTGCGGCTGCCGCCCGATGGCGCCTGCCAGGTGGTGGTCAGTTGGCCTTCGCTGGCCTTGGCCACACCGTAGCTGGCTTCCACCGCCCCGTGGCTGATCGCGACGAATTTCACCACCCGCGGGTCCCAGGCCAGCGTGAACTGGTAGCCGCTCACCCCGGAGAAGCCGCCGACCTTCACTGGCACCGCAATTTCCTGGCCGGGCAAGGCCGACTGATCGCGCCAGTTAAACGCCACCTCCCCCGCCGTTTCGGTCCGGGCCACGCCCGCATTCCAGGTGTCGTTGACGTCGCCCAGCTTGATGCCGACGAAGTCCTGACTGCCGACGGAAGTGGCGTTGACGTAGGTGCGGGTGCTGTCGTAGGGAAACGGATTGGCGGGATTGGCAAACGTGGCGTCGCTCCGCACGAACGCCCACTGGTTGCCCGGCAAACGGGGGATATTTTGTAGGATGAGCGAACGGATCAGCACGATGTCGAGCGTGGTGACGGTGCCCGAACGGTTGACATCCGCCGCGATCAAACGGTAAGGCGAACCCAAGGCGGTCAATCCCAGGATGTGCCGCTGAATGAGGATTAAGTCCAGGGTACTCACCCCGTTGTTGGTCACCACGTCGTCGTTTTTGGTCGGCCAAACCAGGTAGCTGGCCCCACTCGGCAAACTGAGTCCGAAAGTGCCATCGGCGGCCGCCGCGTAGGTTTGCGTGGTCGAACTGGTCCGCACGTTTAGGCTTACCCCCCGAACCGGAGTGCCCGTGGCTGATCTGATCGTTCCGGCCACGCTGGCAATTGAGATCACTTCGATTCTGCCCGCCTGCCGGGTAACCGGCACGGCTTGTGCCCCGCTCACCACTTCCACGGCAACGGGTGCATCTTCCAGGGTAATCGCCGTCGCCGCGCCCGTGCTTCCCACCAGGTTGAAACGAAGGGCAAACAGGGTGGCATCGTCGGCCAGGGTTCGGGGTTGCAAGGCGTCGTCGGACCAGGCGAACACCAGCGTACCGCTGCCCGTTTGCGTGGTGCCGAAGTCGGCCGCCGTCAGACCGGGCAAGCCAAAGCTTTCCACGCCCGCGAAAGCCGCCACGGCCGCGTTCCAGCGGATGCTTCCCTGCGCGGAAACGATGTTCCGGAAGTCTTTCACCCGCACCCGCACCACCACGGCCGTACCCGTCTGCCCCGCCACCAAATCGAGCGCAAAGCCCACCTGAACGGGAACCGGGGCCGGATTAACCATTGCGTTTACTGTTCCGGCTGGACTGGAGCACCCGTCCACCGTCGCCGTCACCGAATACAGACCCGCCTTGGCCGTTGTCGCGCCGGGGATCGTGGGATTTTGTTGGGAAGCAGTGAAGCCGTCGGGACCCGTCCACTGGTAGGTGGCGTTGGTCACGGAACTGGCCGTGAGATTCAGGGATTCGCCGACCGTCGGGGTATTGGCCGATGCCGTCGGAGCGGTTGGCAAGGGGGTTACCGTGACGGTTTTGGTGGCCGTACGCACGCAACTGCCATCATTCACCGAATAGGTCAGCGTTTGCGTTCCCACCAAAGCCGCCGCGGGCGTGAAGGTGCCCGCCGCATCCACGCCGTTGCCCGACCAAGTCCCCCCCGCCGGACTGAACCCGGTCAGGACGAAAGCCGGGGCACCCGCGCATCTGCTTTCGTTGGCTCCGGCGTTGGCGGGGGTTCCGGACTGGATGGTCACCACCACGGGTCGGGTGTCGGCGCACCCGCCAGCCGTCGTCTTCTTTACGTAGTAAGTGCCGCCGACTGCCACCGCGTTCGGGTTGGACAGCGTTACCGTGGCCGCCGCATCCGTCCAGTACGTGAGCGTACCGGTGGTGGCGGCCGCATCCGTGACCGTGAGGGTAGTCAGATCAACCGTGCCGGGTGAACACACCGGAGCCGGGTCAACGATGGCCAGGCTGGGAACCGGGTCAATCCCGACGGTCGCGCCACCCGTCATCGTAGCCGAACAGCCGCCCGGGTTCGTGGCGGTGACGGTGTAGCCTCCCGCCGTCGTTTGGGTACCGAAGTCGAGCCCACCGCCCGTTCCGACCAGGGGCGAACCGACCGGAGTGCCGTCGCGCCGCAACTGGTAGTTCACTCCGGCCTCCGAACCGGCCAGCCCGACACCGCGGCCCGCCCCGCCCTGGCAGAAAGTCCCGCCGCCCGTCGTGCCGAAAGCAACCGGTGCGTTCGGGTCGCTGAGGGTAAAAAGCTTGCCGGCGGAACACCCGTTCGCGTCGGTTACCGTTACCGCGTAGGTGCCGGCACCCAGTCCCGCCAGATTTTGGGTAGTCGCCCCGTTGCTCCAGGCGTACGCATACGGAGCCACGCCCCCCGTTACTGTAAGACTGATTGAACCGTCGGGAACCAGGCAATTGGTGCTGTTGACGGGTATTCCGTCCACGCTGGTGGCTGGCCTCACCGTCACGGTCTTGGTGGCGGATTGGGTACAGCTTCCCTGCGCAACCGTGTACGTGAGGATTTGGTCTCCTACCAGGCCCGCGCTCGGCGTGAAAACGCCCGCGGCAGTTACGCCGTTTCCCGACCAAACTCCTCCCGCCGGGCTGAACCCGGCCAGCGGGAAGGCAGGGTCGGAAGCGCAACTATTTTCGTCGATGCCGGCGACCACCGTGGGGGGTGCTTCTACCGTCACCGTCTTGGTAGCCGACCCCGAACAACCACTCTGCGTGACCGAGTAAGTGAGCGTTTGCGGGCCCACCAGGCTACCGGAGGGCGTGAATACCCCGGCCGCGTCCACGCCGTTGCCCGACCACGCTCCACCCGCCGGACTGAATCCGGTCAGCGTGAACGGGGCGGCGTCGGCGCAAATCGTTCCGTTGCCGCCTGCGTTGACGACGGGCAAGGGGTTGACCGTGAACGAAAACGACGCGGTAGCTGTG
>JACMKY010000670.1 GCA_014379925.1 Cytophagales bacterium
CCGAAAATCGTTTTTGTATTCCTCTGCCTCCTCCCCCTCCCCTGCGTTGCCCAACCTAACCGGCCGCCCAAGGACGTGGCGGCCCTGCTGGTCGAACGCGACGGGCTGTACCGGGAATACGCCCGCTACAGCACCCAGAAAAGCTCCTTCTGGGGCACGCAATCCAAAAAGGACCTGCGTCACGTCATCGACGTGTTGAAGGGAATCGTTAACAAAGACACCGAAATTGTGGAAGCCGTGCGGGTGCAGGGGGTGCGGAAGGAATCGAACTACCTCGGACAGAGCCGCGAAATTACCGACCGGGTGTACAGCCTGGATGAGGAAGTGGAAAAGCTCAATACCCAGCTGGGCCAGCAACGCCGGCAGTTGGCCGACGCGCAGGCGGCGCTGGCGGCGTCCGAAAACGGCAGTGCCAATTTCAAGGTCCTGTCGCTGGTGCTGGGGGCCGCCCTTGTCGGACTACTCTTTTACCTCCGGCGGCTCCGGTAGTTTCCCTGGCCCTTACCCCAACTCAATCCCCGGCAACCGGCATTCCCTTTCCCGCGTGCAAACGATCCACTTACCCGATTATACCTACGACCTGCCCGAAGACCGGATTGCGCGGTTTCCGCTCTCCCCGCGCGACCAGGCCAAGCTTCAGGTGTACCGGAAAGGGGAAATCCTCCACCGTCGCTTCGACCAGTTGAGCGAATTCATTCCCGCGGATACCCTGCTGGTTTTCAACAACACGCGGGTGATTCCGGCGCGCTTGTACTTCCGCAAGCCAACGGTCAACGGTGTTCCCGGTGCCCTCATTGAGGTGTTTCTGCTCGAACCCCAACGGCCCGGCCGCGGGCTGAGCGAAGCCATGGCGGCCACCGGCCCCTGTACCTGGCACTGCCTGATCGGCAACAGAAAACGCTGGCGGAAGGACGAGCCCCTGACCACCACGCTTCCACTGAACGGTCGGGACGTGCCGCTGACGGCCGAGGTAGTAGACGCGGCAGCGGACTTGGTGCAGTTCACGTGGCCGGACCAGGCAGGGTCTTTCGCCGACATCCTCCGCCACTTCGGAGAAATGCCCCTGCCGCCCTACCTGAAACGGCCGGCAACGCCCGCCGACCAACAACAGTACCAGACCATCTACGCCCGCCACGAAGGCGCGGTGGCCGCCCCGACCGCCGGGCTGCACTTCACCGAACGGGTGCTGCGGGGTTTGTCGGAAAAAGGCGTGGCCACTGACTTTCTGACTTTGCACGTGGGCGCGGGCACCTTTCAGCCCATCAAAAGCCCCGACGTGTGGCAGCATCCGATGCACGCCGAGCAACTGGTTTTTACGGCCGACAACCTGGTGAACCTACTCGACAAACCCCGCGTGTTTGCCGTGGGTACGACTTCGCTGCGGTCCCTGGAAAGCCTGTACTGGTGGGGGGTGAAACTGAGCCAGCAATCCCGTCCGGAAAAAGAAGGGGAATTTGCCCACTTTCGCGTCGAGAAGTTGTATCCTTACCAATTCGAAGGGCCGTTGCCTTCGGTCCGCGAGGCCCTCGGAACGGTGTTGGACTAGATGCGGGAGCAAGGGATGACCGAACTGACCGGGGAAACCGAGATCCTGATCGCACCCGGCTACGAATTCAAGGTTTGCCAGGGGCTGATCACCAACTTCCACCTGCCCGGCACCACGCTGATGCTGCTGGTGGCCGCCTTCCTCGGCGACGACTGGCGGCGGGTGTACCAGGAGGCCCTGACCAACGAATACCGCTTTCTCAGCTTCGGCGACTCGTCGCTGCTCATCCCCTAATCAATTACCAGTTCCGCATAATCAAATGGTGTTTTAATCTAGATCAACTTACTGATTACAAACAGTTTACTGTTCCGCTTTCGCGTTAATC
>JACMKY010000671.1 GCA_014379925.1 Cytophagales bacterium
ACTATCCTAGTTCGACTTCGCTCACTATGACCACTATCCACTATCCACTATCTAGCGGGTCCTGACTGCGGCGTACTTCGTGATTTTTCCGTACAACTCGTTGGGATTGAAAGGCTTTGAAACGTAATCGTTCATTCCCGCGGCAAATATCTTCTCGCGAATTTCGAGGAGGGACGAAGCAGTGAGGGCAATGATCGGAATGGCGTTGTACCGGGCATTCGGACTGGCCCGGATGTGCATTGCTGCTTGGTAACCGTCCA
This sequence comes from Cytophagales bacterium, assembly GCA_014379925.1. Lineage (GTDB taxonomy): Bacteria > Bacteroidota > Bacteroidia > Cytophagales > ES-bin-26 > ES-bin-26. Next base: position 261 of record JACMKY010000671.1, read on the forward strand.
TCTCCGGCATCTGCAAATCCATCAGGATAAGATCGTACTGGTTCTGCGCTACTTTCTCCAGTGCTTCGATTCCGTGTTCGGCCACGTCCACTTCCGCGTTCCACCGGTGCAGGAATTTCTTGGCCACGAATTGATTCACTGAATTGTCCTCTACGAGCAGGAGCCGGAGTCCGTTCAAGCTTTCGAAGGAGGGAACAAGCGTCCCCGTCCGGGATTCATCCTCGCGGTCGGCGCTGACCCTGAACGCCAGGCGGAAGGAGAAGACGGATCCTTTGCCCAACTCGCTTTCCAGGTGGATACGGCTATTTTGCAGTTCCAGTAACCCTTTGGTGATGGCTAGTCCCAGACCGGTGCCGCCGAATTTCCGGGTAGTATCGGAACTCGCTTGGGTGAAGCGCTCAAAAATGCGTTCGGCCTGTTCGGGGGCAATGCCAATGCCCGTGTCACTGACGCGGAAGTCGATCTGCACTTGTCCGCTTTGGACGGAGTGGACGGTTATTTCGAGCGCCACCGTGCCGGAGTGGGTAAATTTTACGGCGTTGCCGAGCAAATTGGTTAGTACCTGGGCCAGCCGCACCGGATCGCCCGCGACCACGGGGGGCAACCCGGAATCGCGGATGAATTTGATCCGGATGCCTTTTTCTGCCGCTTGCGAGGCCAGCGAACTGACGATGCGCTTGCCCAACTCCTCGATGCGGAAGTTCACCTCCTCGAAGGTAACCTTGCCGGCTTCGATCTTGCTGAAATCGAGCACGTCATTGATGAGCACCAGCAGGTTTTCGGCCGAGAACCGCAGGACATTCAGGTTCTCAATCTGTTCGGGCTTCGGATCTTCCCGCAGCAAGTGCGTTATACCGATCACCGCGTTGAGGGGCGTGCGGATTTCGTGACTTATCGCGGAGAGGAACTGCGATTTGGCCAGCGTAGCCTGTTCCGCCGCTTCCATAGCACTCCGCAGTTCGTTTTCAATTCGCTTCAGGGGCGTGATGTCAGTAAAGATTCCACTCCATACCACGCTGCTGTCCTCCGGATTGTGTTCGGGCACCGAGGTACCACTGAGCCATTTAATCTCTCCCGTCCTGGTTCCCACCCGGAACTCTACCCGCCAAGGTTCCAACGACCAGGAAACCCGGAGGCTTGCTTGCAGAGCGGCAACATCCTCCGGAGCGACGACGGACCACACCAGGTCGATGTTTCCGATCAGTTGCTCGGGGGAATAACCGAACAGATCCAGGGCGCCCTTGCTCATAAACAGGAAGGTTGGGTTGCCTTCCCGGTCCGCGCGATACCGGTAGAGACAACCCGGTACGGCGTCGGAAATCTGCCGCAGTTGTTCCTGGGAAATCCGCTTCTTCTCGATTTCCCGTTCCAGCAGGTCAACCAGGTGTTCGGGTTTGCGAAGGAGGATTTCAGCATCCGTGGTGTGGTCTTCCTCGTTCTTTTCGGGCTGCATGCTGAGCAGGATTCCCTGCAACTTGTCCAGAATGGCTTTTTGCTGGTCGGAAACGAGCTGGATGCGGTCTTTTACCCGAATCAATTCCAGTGAACTCAGTTCGAGCGCCTTTTCCAACAAGTCCCGGTCTTCCTCGTACCGGTTGTACGAATCGTCGACTGCGCCCAGGAACGCCAGCCAGTCGGCATCCGTAATGGCCCGGTCTCCCAGGTGTTTTTTCAGTTGCCGCCGCAGTGAACTGTTTTCAAAGGGTCCGTTCATTTTTCAAAGTAGTCATTTTCTTGCCGGCTTCCGCGTCGCGTCCAGGCTACTGCTGTGCGCCGGGAGCAACGGTCGTTGGTCTTTTTGACCAACGATCCGTTTGATTGCGCCAGAAAACCGTTCTACAAACTCGCCGGCGCCGCCACGGCGTCAATGCCTTTTTCCTTCACCAGTTTGTTGAAGTTGGGTACGTCCGTTTGCAGCACCACCTTGAGTTTGCTCAGTTGCTCATCAATCTTTCCGGTGATTTCCTTCTTGAAGGCGTAACTCTGGTCAGTAGGGCGGTAGTCACCCGAACCAGCCACCCCCACCAGGTTGCCCAGCTTGTCGTTGAGGCGGATGGGGAAGTTGAGCGGGTCCTGGCTGCTGCGGTTCTTGGTCTGGTAGAGCGCCTCCTCGATGTCGGTCAGCTTCCGGTTCAACACCTTGGCTGCCTCCAGCATCGGCTTGTTTTCGTCGGCTTCCTTCACCCGACCGGTCACCTGCTTCAGCTGGCCGCGGACCTCCCGGATCCGGGCAATGGCCTCGTGGGTTTCGCTCAACTTGTCGCGTCCCTCCATCAGAAAATCAAACTGGGCTTGCAGGTCCTCCCTGCTGGTGGTCACGCGCGGGTCAGCCAGGATTTCGAAGTCCGTTTCCCGGGTTTGCCCGCCCACCGTCAGCTTGGCCTTGTAGGTGCCCGGCACGGCTTTCGGACCTTCCGTACCGCTTCGGCTCCACAGAATCATTCCTTCGAACTTCTTGGCGTCGGGATAGCGCATATCCCAGGCAAAGCGGTTGATTCCCGCCTTGACCGCCAGCAGTTGCTCGCCCTTGTCCTTGGGGTCCTTGGCTTTGTTGGAAAATGACTTAATGGGCTTGCCATCCGCCTGCGTGATGTCGAGGGTGATGGTGGCGGTGGAATCCGGCTGGTCTTTGAGGTAATAATGGATCAACACCCCGCCCGGGTGGTTCTGCCCCACGCCCTTCAGCGGTCGGCGGCTGGTCGAACCCCCCTCCATCCGGTAACTGGGCGTGGGCTTGTAGAGGTGAAACGGGCTGCCCGCCACTTCGTTGTTTACCTGGTGCAGCGGCGTGATGTCGTCGATCAGGTAGAAGCCCCGGCCCTGGGTGGCGGCGATCAGGTTGTCGTGCTTGATGGTTAGATCCGTGATGGGCACGATGGGCAGGTTCGACTGGAAGGGTTTCCAGCTGGCCCCGTCGTCAAACGAGACGTACATTCCGCTTTCCGTGCCGCAGTAAAGCAAGCCGGGCCGCTTGGGGTCTGCCCGCACCACGCGGGTAAAGTGCTCTTCGGCAATGCCGTTGGTAATCTTCGTCCAGGTTTTGCCGTAATCGAGCGTGCGGTAGAGGTAAGGTTGGAAGTCGCCCGATTTGTAGCGCGTTCCGGCCACGTAGGCACCGCCCTTCACCGTCGGGTGCGGATCAATGCTGTTGATCATCATCCATTCGGGCATGCCCTTGGGCGTCACGTTTTCCCATTGCTTGCCGCCGTCGCGGGTCACGTGGACCAGGCCGTCGTCGGAACCAGTCCAGATCAGGTCCTTTTCGGAAGGCGACTCGGCGGCGGCGAAGATGGTGCAGTAGTATTCCACGCTGGTGTTGTCCTTGGTGATTGGCCCGCCCGAGGAGCCCATTTTCTCCTTCACGTTGCGGGTCAGGTCCGGACTGATGGCTTCCCAGGTTTGCCCCTCGTTGTAGCTCACGTGCACGTGGTTGGAGGTGGTGTAGAGTTTTTTCGGATTGTGCGGGGAGAAGAAGATGGGGTAGTTCCACTGAAAGCGGTACTTCATCGCCTCCGCGCCGGCCCCCATCGGGTTGTCGGGCCACACGTTGATGGCGCGCTCCTGCTTGGTCTGGTGGTCAACCCGCGAGAGGAAGCCACCGTAGTTGCCGCCGTACACCACGTTGGGGTTGACCGGGTCCACGGCCAGGTGGGCACTCTCCGAGCCGGCGGTAACTTCCCAGTCCTGCTCGGTGATGGCCGAGCCGTTGGTGCGGTGGGCGATCCGAAGGGTACTGTTGTCCTGCTGGGCACCGTAGATGCGGTAGGGAAAGTGGTTGTCGGTCGTCACGCGGTAGAACTGGCCGGTGGGTTGGTTTCCGTAAGTCGACCAATTCTCTCCCCCGTCGAAGGACACCTGCGCGCCCCCGTCGTCGGCAATGACCAGGCGCTGGTTGTCTTCGGGGGCGATCCACAAGTCGTGGTGGTCGCCGTGGGGGGCGTTGAATTCCTGGAACGTCTTGCCGCCGTCTTTCGAGCGGTGGTAGGATACGTTCATCACGTACACCACGTCTTCGTTTTTGGTGTCGGCGTAAATGCGGGTGTAGTACCAGGCCCGCTGGCGCAGGTTGCGGTCGTCGTTGAGCTTGGCCCACTTTTCGCCGCCGTCTTCGGAGCGGAACACGCCGCCGTTCTCGTTTTCCACGATGGCCCACACGCGGTTGGGGTTCACCGGCGACACCGTCACCCCGATGATGCCGAGCGCGCCCTTGGGCAGGCCGTCGTTGGCGGAAATGTCTTTCCAGGTATCGCCGCCGTCGGTGCTTTTCCAGAGGGCTGAACCGGGACCGCCGCTGGTCAAATCGTAGGGCGTGCGCCGCACCCACCAGGTGCTGGCGTAGAGGATGCGCGGGTTGGAAGGGTCGAAGGTGAGGTCCACCGCCCCGGCTTGGGGGTTGGCAAACAGGATGCGTTCCCAGTTCTTGCCCCCGTCCTTGCTGCGGTAAACGCCCCGTTCCTCGCCGGGTGCGTAGAGGTTGCCCAGCACCGCCGCGTAGACCAGGTCGGGATTACGGGGGTGGATGCGGATGCGGGGCACGTGTCGGGCCTTGGGCAGACCCGCGAACTGCCAGGTCTTGCCCGCGTCCTGCGACTTCCACACGCCGTAGCCCGACGACACGTTGCCGCGCACGGTCACTTCGCCCCCGCCCGCGTAGATCACGTTGGGGTCGTATTCGCTGACGGCCACCGCCCCGATGGAGCCGCCGAAGTAGCCGTCGGAAATGTTTTGCCAGGAAGAGCCGCCGTCGGTGGTGCGCCACACGCCGCCGCCGGTCGCGCCCATGTAAAAGAGGTTGGGTTTGCCCGCTACGCCCGTCACGGCCGCCGAACGGCCACCCCGGAACGGCCCGATGGAACGCCACTCGAGGCCCTTGTACAGTTTGTCGTCGAACGAAACCACTGCCCCGCCGGCATTTTTTTCTTTCCTCTGGGCAAGGCCCGGTTGGCAGAACAACAGGCACAGCAAAGCGATTATGGCCAGGCTTTCCAACCCGTTACGGCGTACTTTCTTCATCTTTGATTAGGTTTGGTGAATGGGAAGGAACAGAGATCAACGGTCAAAGTTCTAAAAAACTTAAGAACCTAAGAATAAAAGTAGAGTAAAAAGATTTATCCGCCAAACATTGTTTTCATTGGCAGGAAGGCCACTCATTCAAACAAAATGGAAATGCGGAAAACCCAGCCGAATGCCGCCGACCGTCCGTCGGCCACTGCCCGTTCGGTGAGAAAATTATCGGATACCCTGCGGCGGTTCCGGGTGTACCACCGCTACGCCGGGCTGGCACTGGGTCTTTTTGTGCTGGTTACCGGCGGGACGGGAATCCTGCTGGGTTGGAAGAAAAACGCCGCCTGGCTCCAACCACCCACGCAGGATGGCGCGACCACCGATCTGCGGCAGTGGCTGCCAATCGCCCGGATTGCCGAGGTGGCTACGCACGCGCTGGACTCGACCCTGCGCCAGCCGACCGGGAATGCCATCGAGCGGATCGAGGCGCGTCCCGAGAAGGGCATTGCGAAGGTGCTCTTTCAGCGGGGTTACTGGGAGGTGCAGGTGGACGGCAGCACGGGGGCGGTCGTGTCGGTGGCCCGTCGGCATTCCGACTGGATCGAGCACCTGCACGACGGCTCGCTGTTGAGTGAAGGCTTCAAGCTTTTGTATACCAATTTGTTGGGCATCGGACTGGTAACCCTGTCCCTCAGCGGGGCCTGGTTGTGGCTGGGACCCCGGCGAATCCGGCGGCTGAAGGAGAACCAGGCGTAGGCTTTACGAACGCCGGACGATTGCCTTAACCGTAGTAGCGGCCTTTTCGGGCCGCCACTTTCAGGCTTCGTTTCGTCAATTACCCGCGTCCTCTTCAGGCACTGGCGGACGCGGTTCCGGCGCCCGGGTTACCGGATGAAGAATGACCACCCAATCCCCGGGGTGGGGTTGACTTTTATTGCGCGGCCGGGTGAGGTCAGCACGGCTACCCCCAACCGGAGGTTCAGTCCCTTCCAGATTACCCACCGGAAACCCGCTTCCGAAAGCAGACCACCGTCATTTTTCCAATCCCGGTCCAGACCCCGTACGTACGAGGCAGAGACGTAGAAAGAGGAAGGTTCGTGCTTCTTGGCGTAGATGGGCAAGAACCAGTACGAAAGTCCCGTGCGAATGAAGGAGGTAGTTACGTTCTTCCCCTGCTCATTTTTTGAAATGATCGTGGGATAGTAACCCGCGTGAACGGAAAAGCGCCGGCGCCGGAATTCCAACCCGACCGACGGATTCCGGAAGCCGTTGATACCCACTTCGTACTTTGCGAAACCGGGACCTTTCCGTTTGCCCAACAACCCCTCGGACTGGGCCTGAACGGGGACGGCGGGCGCCAAGGCGAAAAGAAGGAAAACCGTTTTCAGGAAAAGGTATTTTTTGGTTGGGTAAAACCCGAATGTCGCATCATTGCGCCGCGGGTTGTTGTCCGCGGCGAAGGAGCGTTGGTCCGGCCCGCGTTCAGTGGAAGACGCCGTCGGCGATGGTTCATTGTTGACGGTCAATTGCGCCTGGTCAACGGGCTTTTTGACCCGAAGCAAATAGCCGCCCAGCAGCGTGATCCAGACAATGAGCACCGACGCGCTGATTTCGACGACCGGCGCGGCGGCGGCCCAACCGGCCCCTTCCAGGATGCCCAGGATGGTTCCCGCCGAGGAAATTCCCCCCACCCAGGACAGCCACCGGGGAAAGGAAGTCAAAGGCCAGAGGGCAACCGATAGCAACCAACCCCACGCGCCGAGGAACAGAAAACCCAAGTGCTCCCCGACGGAAAAACCGAAGTAGAGGTGGAAAGCGTTGAAAACTACCGAAACGGCTTCCTTGGTGGCCGGATCCGCGTCCGGATTCACGTAGGAAGCCGCCAGGGCCGGCACCAGGAACACCCAACGGAGGTAGCCCAGCGCGTTGAACAACCCGGCCAGCAGGCCAAGGCCCGTGATCAGGACCCGGTACCGGACCCCGAATGACACCAGGCAGTAGTGGAGCAGGAGAACGCCGAAAAGGATGCCCACCGATCCAAGGGTCATCCCGTACCACATGAGTTGCCCCGGGGTGCCCGCCTGGGCAATCTTTTCCAGAATGGACCCCGTGTTTTCCCGCAGCACATCGGGGTAGTTGAACGTTTGGCGCAATAATTCAAAACAAGTGATGAGCAACAAACCGCAGGTCATCAGGAGCAGTCCGGTCAACCGGAAAGGCGTTTCTTTTTTCATGGTCGTATCGTGGAATGGTTTAGACGATACAAAATTCGGGGAGGAGCCCCGGAACGGACTTGACCGTCCGCGCCAGAAGTTGGGTATTTCGCGCCACAATAATTAATTTTAGCCCGTGCAGGTATCCGTGAGCATCATCCGCGACATTATTTACCGTGCGGTGCACCGCGGGGCCGCGTTGACGGAAGTTTGCCAAGCCGTATCCATTCGGCCCGAAGAACTGCGGGACGGCGAAAAAGTCTACGACCTGGAGAAGGTGAGCGCCGTTTGGAAAGCGGCGGTCCACCATTCCGGCGACCCCTTGTTGGGCCTCCACACCGGGGCGGAAGTGAATTTTGAAGCGATTGGCGTTGTCGGCTTCGTGATGCAAAACAGCCCCGACGTACGCACTGCCCTGGACCGGGGGGCGCACTACGCCAATGTGTACAGCAACCTGTTGGAAATTACGTTTGAAAGGAAGGAAAGCGACGCCGTAGCGCTTTTCGTACCCGTTTCACCCTTCGTGCAAGGGCATCCGGGGGCGGCCAGGCAGGCGGTTGAATCCAGCATGGCTTTCGTCGTGCGGGTGGTCAGGAAATTGAGTGGCCAACGCATCGTTCCCAAAGCAGTTCTTTTTGCGTTTCCACCGCCGCCGGGCGGCGCCCTGCCGGAATACCAGGCAATCTTTGACAGCCGGCTGGCATTCCGGGAATCCCACAACGCACTGGTGTTTTCGGCCCGTGATCTGGAAGCGCCCGTGGTGAGCTACAACGCCGCGTTGTTTGGGTTGCTGGATGCCGAAGCGAGTAGGTTGCTGCAAGCCTACCACCACGGGGCTTCTTTCCAGGAAAGGGTTAAACGCGCGCTGGTTGCCTTGCTAAAGCGCAAGTACCCGAGCCTCGAAGAGGTAGGTGCCGAATTGAAAGTAAGTACCCGAACCCTCCAACGCAAGCTGAAGGAAGAAGGCACTACTTACCAGGAAACGGTGGAAGCAGTTCAGAAAGAATTGGCCCTGGCGTATCTCCGGGACGATCACCTTACATTCTCCGAAATTGCCTACCTGCTGGGATACTCCGAGCTGAGCGTATTTACCCGAGCCTTCAAAAGGTGGACGGGCAGCAACCCGTCCGAATACCGCAATACCTGACTTCGGATCTTCCGAGGTTGGATGGCGAACTTTTGGGTGGCAGGAATTCACCGGAAAGCCGTCCCGCGGATCGGAGACTGCCGCGCGATTCAATGATCATTGAATCAGGTTACCAGCAGCAGCACCAGAAACAGCACCGAGAGGAGAACGGCCACGGCAGTCAGCCGGAGCAGGTTGGTTTCGTTGAACCAACCCCGGAAGGAAGTTGCTGACCGACGCCGGTTCGGGACGGGGAGCCAATCCGGATCCGGAGCCACGGGGTGGCCGGGCCGTTTAGTGGCTTCCCGCCCGCCCCGGGTGAACGTCCCGGGTTGATTCCGACCCAACGCGCCGGGCTTCTGCCGAACAACCGTTACCAACTTGCCCCAACGCAAGGCCGTCCGGCCCCGGTTCAGGATTGCCTTGGCGGTTTCCTGACGAGCCGACCGCCTTTGTTTCCTCTGGTAGTCCCAGGAAAGAACGCGTATTCCGTAACCGCCGCCGATGAGCAGGAAGCGCCCCTC
>JACMKY010000672.1 GCA_014379925.1 Cytophagales bacterium
ACGTCCGAGCTGCTGGAAGTGAAGGAGGATACCCTCATCGGGATGATCAACAGCATCCGGCTCAAGAAGGCGAGGGAGGAAGAAAAGAAGCGCCACCCGCCGCCGGGTTCACCCCCGGAGGCCACGGCCGGGGGCAGCAATGCCGACTTTGCCAAGGAACTGCTGGACCTTCCGGATGAACGCCGCGGCCAGCGGCCCGGGGCGGGGGAAGCGTCGGCGGAAAAGCGGGAGGCCGCCGCCCTGCCGCCCATTTATTACCAAGAACAGGAAACGGTGCGGCTATTGCTCAACTACGCGCGGGAAGAGGTGGACGAAGGCACCCTGCTCTGGCAGTACATCCTGGCGGAAACCGACGAAATCGCGTTTCAAACGCCCGCTTACCGAACCATCCTGGACCTGTTCCGGCGGGAGGCCGACCAAGGTCGCGTGCCCGGGGCTGACTTCTTTATCCGCCACGAAGACGCCGCCATTCAGCGGGAAGCGGTCAACCTGATTGCCGACAAGTACGAACTCAGCGACCAATGGCGCGACAAGTTCGGGATTTTCGTGCCCCTGGAAATGGACAAGCTGCCCCAGATGGCTTACACCAACCTGCTGCGGCTCAAACGGTGCAACGTGGAAAGGCTGATTACCGAAAACCAGCAGCAACTGGCGAAGGCAGGCGACGAAACCGAGATGATGCACCTTCTGCAAGCGCGAATGCGGCTGAAACAACTGGAAATCGAGATCGCCAAAGAATTCGGCAACGTCACCCGGTGAGTCCACGGTTTGGCTTCTCCATCAACCGGCCAACCCTCACCTATCATCCCTAATGCTCAAACTGGTAAACTCATAAACCCAGCACGCCTACGTCGATGCAATGCATCGACGCTACTCATCAACTCCCTTACTCATAAGCTCTACGTCACTGCCACTGCCGGGTTTTCTCCTTTTCGTCCAGTTGCAGCAACTTCACGATCAGCCGGAATTTGCGGTTGCGGCCCAGGGCGTACATGGCCCGCAGCAGCAGGCCGAAGCTGCCGAAGATCATGGTGGCGTAGAGGAGGGTAGCCGAGGCGTTGAGGGGTTTTTTGCGGAACAAAACCAGCATGCAAAGACATACCACCGTGATAACCCCCCAGGTGGTGGCTTCGTAGAGAATAAATTTCTTCCGTCGCAGGGAATAATGGGCGATTTCCTCGATGGCCTCCCCATTATCGTGGTGAGGATGTCCGATTCCGTGCAGGGTGATGAAACGCTCCAATTCACGGATCAGGAAACTCCTTTGCGATGCGTTCATTTGGTGAGATCAACGGGAGTAAAGCAAACAAGACCCATTCCGCAAAAATAGCTTTTTAATCTTTTTCTGTCAAGCTTTTCGCTCGGCTGGGCATTTCGAAAACAGGGTAGTTTTCTCGCCAAATTAATTGCCCCGCATTTTTGTTGTGGGAACAACCCCGGCGGGCAGCCAAGCGTATCCGGGCGGCAACGCTTCTGGCTGGCGGCCCAACTGGATGGAAGAGCCGATTTCGCGTAATTCAATCAAACACCAACTCCCATGACCGACGACACCGAAGCAATAAAATTAGATACCATCGAAGAAGCCTTGAAGGAAATCCGGCAAGGACGCCTCATTATCGTGGTGGACGACGAGAACCGCGAAAACGAAGGCGACATGGTCTGCGCCGCCGAGTGCATCACGCCCGAAATCGTCAACTTCATGCGCAAGCAGGCGGGCGGCCTCATCTGCGTGTCGCTTAGCGAGGAGCGTTGCGAAGAGTTGGGCCTGGAACTGATGGTGGGTCGCAACACGGCCACCCACGAAACCCCGTTCACCGTGTCGGTGGACCTGCTGGGCGACGGTTGCACGACGGGCATATCGGCGATGGACCGCGCCAAGACCATCCAGGCGCTGGTAAACCCGGCCACCAAACCGGAGGACCTTGGACGCCCCGGTCATATTTTTCCGCTTCGCGCCAAAAAGGGCGGGGTGTTGCGCCGCACCGGGCACACGGAGGCCTCGCTCGATTTTGCCCGCCTGGCCGGGCTCAAACCGGCGGGCGTGCTGGTGGAGGTGCTGCACGACGACGGCACGATGGCGCGGCTGCCCGAACTGCGCCGGGTAGCCGACAAGTTTGGCCTGAAGCTGGTTTCCATCAAGGATTTGATCCAGTACCGCCTGCAGCAGGAAAGCTTGATCAAGCGGGAAATCGGGGTGAAATTGCCTACCGAATCGGGTGATTTCGACCTGATTGCTTACCGCCAGATCAACACGGGCGACCTGCACCTGGCGCTGGTAAAGGGAAGCTGGCAAGACAACGAACCAGTTCTGGTGCGCGTCCACTCCTCCTGCGCCACGGGCGACATCTTCGGCTCGTGCCGCTGCGATTGCGGTCCTCAGCTGCACGCGGCCCTGGATATGGTACAAAAGGCTGGTCAGGGAGTGGTGCTTTACATGAACCAGGAAGGCCGGGGCATTGGCTTGCTCAACAAGCTCAAGGCGTACAAGTTGCAGGAAATGGGCCGCGATACCGTGCAGGCCAACCTTGAATTGGGTTTCCGGATGGACGAACGCGATTACGGGGTGGGAGCGCAAATCCTGCGGGACCTGGGCATCAGCAAGATCAAACTGATCAGCAACAATCCCAGGAAACGCGCCGGGTTGATCGGATACGGGCTGGAAATTGTGGAGAGCGTAAAGATCGAAATTGCTCCCAACCCCCACAACGAACAATACCTGACCACCAAGCGGGATAAAATGGGTCACACCATTCTGGACAACCCCGCCCGCAGCGGAAATGGGCAGTCCCCGCCGGATCCGGCCACGCCGCACAATTAAGGTTTCCAGGCAACCGTTATGCGATCATGAAGTATCTGCTCCTGTTGACGGGCCTGTGGGGGTTTCCGACTGCTCAAGCCCAAACTTTTGCTTACGAAGTCTGGTACGAGGGAAAAGTGGTGCTGGACACGGACGATACGCTTGCCGGTAGTGTCCGCTTCGACTTGGCCGAAAACCTGCTGCAGTTGGAGATGGGCAACGAAATCAAGGCGTTTTCGGCCCGCAAAATCGCCGCTTTCGAGATTGTGGATGCCGTCAACCAGCAGACGCGCCAGTTCTATACCCTGCCCTACAGCGCCGTTTCCGACTACAAAGTCCCCGTGTTCTTTGAACTGCTGGTGCAGGGAGACCTGACCTTGCTTTGCCGCGAGAGATTAGTGACGGAAAACGTGCCGGTGTACGGGCCCTACGGGTACGGCTTCGGGCGACCCGGGTACTACGCCACCCGTAACCGCATTGCCTTTGAATTCTTCTTCGGTTATCCCAACGGCAATGTCAAAGCCTTTTCGGGCAGCAAAAAGGATTTTCACTACCTCGTCCGGGATCACGGCGAGGAATTGAAGGCGTTCGTCAGCGATCGCAAACTCCGCTACAACGACCGCGACGACTTGTCTAAGATCGTTACGTATTACAACTACCTGAGCGGACAGTGATTAGTGGATAGTGGATAGTTGACAATGGTCATAGTGAGCGAAGTCGAACTAGGATAGTGGATAGTGGATAGTTACTGATTGTTTTTAGCAGTTTTGATGATTGCAGTGGTAATCTTGATTATTTCCACACAATCCTGGTGAGTAGAGGAAAATGCGCTTTCATCTATGAACTTAGTTTCCCGCAGAAGCAACAACCAGTATTCGGTTTCCGAGGCCTCTTTTAAGGCAATGCTCAGCTTGGCGACGAAATCTTTCTTCGATTGGGCTTGCAGCGACTCATTGACATTGGCTCCGATGGAAGTTCCCGAGCGAAGCACCTGTTTACTTAACACATATTCCTTTCTCTCTTCGCACAGGAACTTATAGAGATTTACCATTCTGACCGCAAAAGCGAAAGACTTTTCGCGGATGATGCTGTTCTCCTTGGATTTCATCGGCGTGTCTTTTGTGTCCGCGATAATTCGTGGTTCGACTGCGCTCGCTATCGCTCACGATGACAACTATCCACTATCCTAGTTCGACTTCGCTCACTATGACCATTGTCAACTATCCACTAATACCGGATGCCCATTTTCCGGAAAATGAAGCTCAGTAACCAAGCCGGACCGATGAGCAGGAACTGTAAATCTTGGAGGAAGGAAGGTTTCTTACCCTCGATCCTGTGGCCGATGAATTGTCCGATCCAGGCTACGGTAAAGATAACCAGCGAGGTGGCCCACAACGGCAGCGGACTGACCAGGGCCAGTTGATAGTTCCCCCAGACTACCAACGTAGCAATCACCACCATGCCCAGGAACATCACCGGGGAGAGCCGCAGGTAGAACAGCAGGGAGACCAGCATGAACACCGTGCCCAGGTTGACGAAAGGAGCAAACGCCGGCGGAAACAGGGACGCCAGTCCTCCCAACGGAACCGAAGACAGCAGCCCGATGAGACTAAACACAATGGCGGGTACGCAAATCCAGTGGATCAGCTTGTTGGTGTGGTTGCGGTGGCTTTCGCCGTACTCGCTCAACCATTGTTCGGTGGTTCTCATCGGGTTGGGGTACGTTTGGTGAAGTTTGGGTAAAGTAAGCAAATACTTGCTCGCTGCGCAACCAATACGCCGTTGGTCTCGGATAGGGGATTCACCGTCGTTTGTGCCATTCCAAAGCTTCGACCGGGTTTCGGCAATTCCGTGGCAATTATTCCGTTACTTGCGTAGCCGGATCCGGGACCGTCTTCCCCGGAAAAGCGGTCCGCGACACTGCGTTATGAATGATCCTTCGCATTCGGTCTTGCCAGTCCTGATCAGAAGCTGCTTTTTCCTCCTGTTTTCGTTTCATTCCGGTTTTGCCCAAACCCCCGTCGAGTGCGATCCCGGGAGTTCCGGTACGGCCACCGGCTGTTTCACCGTCAACACCCCTACCCAGTCTGACGTGACGCGGGTGTGCGTGGGAACGCCCATCGACGTGGTGAAGTGCGCACCTTCGAAAGGAAACGTCATCAACCTGGTCAACTACGATTACGACGACGACGGCCCGTTGCCCATTACGTCCGCCACTGCGCACACCTACACCCGGCCGGGCACGTACACCCTCGTGCAGAAAGGTACCGGCGATTCGACCACGGGTATCACCTGCATCAGCCTTCGCAAGCAGATCGTGGTACTGCCCACCCCGGTTCCCGTTGCCCGGCTCACGGCCTGCTCCGGCCCGTCGGTGCTGCTAACGATTCCCAAGGATGATCCCGACAACGCCTACCAAGAATACGCGGTGGACTGGGGCGACGGCACTCCCCCGGTTCTTACGTCGGCAACCACCCTTCAACACGTATACTCCTCTCCCGGCGGCAAGACAGTTACCATTACGGGCCGGTACAATCCCGGCGGTTGCGGCAGTTCCGGTACGGTCAGTGTTACCGTGGGTGCGGCTTTAAACGAGCCCCAGCTTCGCCAACTGGAGGTAAAAGACGCTGCCTCCGTAGCCCTACAGTTCACCCCGACCACCGATTTCCCGACCTACGAGGTGCAGCAACGCAAACTTCCATCCGGTGATTACCAAGCCATCCAGACGTTGCTCAACCCGTCGGGGCCGCAAACCGTACTGATAACCGGTATCAATACCACCGCGGATGCGTATTGCTACCGCGTGCTTGCTTCCGATGCGTGCGGCAAGCCCTTTGATTTGGGTGAAATCTGCACGGTAGGTTTGCAGGTTACGGCCCAAAACGGTCAGAACCGGTTGCAGTGGCCGGTTTACGGATCGGCCGATTTCCAGGGTTACGATTTGTACCGCAATGACCAGCTCATCCGAACCATCGCCAACGCGCCGACCAATCAGTTCACCGATGTCGACGTGCAGTGCGCGCGTCAGTATTGCTACCGCCTGGTAGCCCGCACCGCCCGCGTTCAATCCCTCTCCCGGACGGAGTGCGTCACCGCCGTCTCCGACGAAATTCCCACTGCGGTAGAAGACCTGAGCGCCAGCGTGGAGAACAACCGCACGGTGCTCACCTGGAAGCAACCGGAACGGTTTGCCGCCCTCAGGCATATCGTTCTGCGTTCCCGGAACGGCGGTGCCTTCGAGGTCCGCGCCCAACTGGCCGGCCCGGCCAGCCAGTTCACCGAACCGCCGTCTAACGTTGATTCCAGCCGCTATTGCTACCGGGTTGCTTACGTCGATTCGTGCGGTAAGGCGTCGGACAGCTCCGGGGTGGTTTGTCCAATGAGGTTAAAGGCCATAGCTAGTGCTGCGGCGTACGAATTGGCTTGGAGTGCCTATTCCGGGTGGCGCAACGGGGTGCGTACTTATTTCGTTGAATGGTTGGACGCGGAGGGCAACGTTTGGCGAACGGACAACGCCGGCTTGGCGTTGGCCTACGCAGAAGAGGAATTGGATACGGTCCGGCCGGTGATTTTCTTTCGCATCCGGGCCGTGTCCGACGACGCGGTTCCCCTCGTGAGCCTTTCCAACGTGGTGGAGTTACGGCAGGCCCTGCGGGTTTTCCTGCCGGATGCTTTTACGCCCAACGAAGACGGGTTGAACGAAACCTACGCGGCCAAGGGCCTGTTCATCCGACGTTTTCGGATGCAGATATTCAACCGCTGGGGGGAACTACTCTTCACGGGCGATAGCCGGGACGAAGGCTGGAATGGCAAGGCAAACGGCCGTCCGGCTCCGCCGGGAAACTACGTCTGCAAGCTGGAAGTGGAGGATTACGCCGGCAACCCGTTCCGGAAAACAAAGACCTTCGTTCTCCTTCGATGAGATAAGTTGTTTGTTTGTAATCATCCAAATTTTCTTCACGCTGTCATTTGACAAACAATTAACAACGACCAACCATTAACTGACAACCAACTATGTTTGATATGATGAATATGCTTGGCAAGGTAAAGGAATTACAAGCCAAGATGAAGGAAGCGCAGGACAACCTCGAGCACCTTATTGAAACGGCTGAATCGGGTGCCGGCATGGTAAAAGTAACGGTGAATGGCAAGAAACAAGTGATCCGATTGGAAATCGATCCGGATCTCATCAAGCCGGAGGATCGGCAGGTGTTGCAAGATCTGGTTGTTGCTGCCATCAACAAGGCAATCACCAACGTAGAAGAAAAAGCCAAGGAAGAATTGAAAAAATCTACCCAGGGTCTCTTGCCCAACATCCCGGGTTTCGACCTGAGTAGCCTGGTTTGATCAATGGCCACGGTTGCCATCGTCATCCTAAACTACAACGGCCGGCATTTTCTGGAGCGGTTTCTGCCGGGCGTCATTCAGTTCAGCACGGGATGCCAGGTGGTGGTAGCCGACAACGGCTCAACGGATTCCTCCGTTGCTTTTCTGCACAACCATTTTCCGGAAGTTGCCGTAATTAGGCTTGGTGAAAACCGGGGCTTTTGCAAAGGCTATAACCTAGCCCTGCAACAAGTTGAAGCCCGGTATTACATCCTGCTGAATTCGGACGTCGAAGTGACGCCGGGTTGGGTCGGCCCACTCATCAAATTGATGGAGATGAACCCTCGAATGGGCGCCTGCCAGCCAAAGATCAAGTCGTTCGATCGGCGGCACTGCTTCGAATACGCCGGAGCCGCGGGTGGGTGGCTTGACAAGTGGGGGTATCCTTTTTGCCGGGGACGAATTTTCGAGGTTTTGGAAGAAGACCAAGGACAGTATGACGATACGGCGGAGGTATTCTGGGCCAGCGGAGCGTGCGTGTGCATCCGCTCTTCCTTGTACCGCAGTTTGGGTGGTTTGGACGACGGCTTCTTCGCTCACATGGAGGAGATCGATTTGTGCTGGAGGATGAAGAAGAGGGGTTACAGTGTGTTCTACTGCGGGGAGAGTGAGGTGTACCACGTGGGCGGAGGTACCCTGCCGAAATCAAACTCCCGCAAGACCTTCCTGAACTTCAGAAATGGCTTGGCGCTGCTGTACAAAAACGTACCCCGCCATCAGCTACTCCAAGTTTTGTTCGTTCGTCTGTTGCTGGATGGGATAGCGGGCGTCAAGTTTTTCCTGGAAGGCAATCCGGCCAACGCCTGGGCAGTGGTGAAAGCCCACTTTTCCTTCTACGCAAATTTTGGGAGGTGGCAATTGAAGCGGTCGCAGGAGCTGGCATCAACCGAGTACGAGACTTTGAGTGGCCTATACTCCGGCAGCATTGTTTACGCCCACTTCATCCGGGGAAAAAAGACATTCGGACAAATAAAAATTTAGCGAGCTGTTTGAAGCAGCTTATTCCGTCAGAGTTCCCAAACGGTGGGGTGGTTATTGCGTCGCAGGTGTTTTCGCATATTGATCACGAAAGCCATGCTCAGGTAAATAATGACGGGAGAACCGAAGGTGAGAAAAGAGGAGTAGATGAAAAACAACCGGATGCTGCAAGTGGAAATGCGCATTTTTTCACCCAGGCGGGTGCAAACCCCAAAGGCTTGATTTTCAAAAAAAGCTTGTATCCTTTCCATGGTTAGCTGGTCAAAAATGGTTCAACACGAAGGCGAACATGTGAAATTAACAAAAAAATCATTCTAAATTGGTATCCTGACAATTATAACAATAATTTTGCAACCCAATCAAACCTTTCAGACCATGGTTAAAAACACAAAACTGCTTTCGGCGGTCGTTCTCTTTAGCACGGTAACCTTTTCGGGCTGTACGCTCAGCAAAATGGTTAAGAAGTCTAAAGAACAACAGCTTACCGTAACGCCGTCCCCCTTGGAGGTTCACGCCGACGAAGTAAAGTTCAACGTGTCGGGTGTTCTGCCCGTCAAGATGATGAAGAAGAAAACCACCTACACCCAGGATTTCGACTACACGTACGGCACCCAAAGGCAGGACGTAGGGAACATCGAGTTCAAGGCGACGGATTTTCCGAATGCCAAGAAGGAGCAACCCAAGTCCGCCAAGGATTTTTCTTTCGCTTACGCCGACGGGATGCAGCGGGGTCAACTGGTGGTTAAGGGAATTGCCAGCAAAGGGAGCAAAACCAAGGAAGCACCCGAAGCAGAAGTTGCCCTGGGCGTGATCACTACTTCCCGACTGGTGCGCGATGCCAGCGTGGTTGCCTACGCCGCGTCCGGCTACAATAACCAACCCGAGTTTGAGCCCACGACGGTTGCCTTTTACTTCTTGCAGGGAAGCTCGGTGCTGCGTCCGGTTGAAACGCGCGGCAAGCGCGGTACGTACCTGAACGCTTTCATTGCCGAGAAAAACGTGACGCGGTCCGTGTCGCTGACGGGTACGCACTCTCCCGAAGGGGCCGAAACCATCAACGAGAAACTCGCGGATCAGCGGGCCAAGGCCATCGAGAAATACTACCGGGGACAGTTGAAGAAGTTCGATTACCGGGATGCCGCGGATTCGATTGAGTTCATCACCAAAGCCATTGTGCAGGATTGGACGATGTTCAAAGACACGCTGGCTACCTACGAAAGCGTCACCCAAGAGCAGAAGGACCAGATTCAGGCCGTGGTGGACGGCAGCGGCGGGTCTTTCGTGGAGAAAGAGAGGCAGCTGAAAAGCCTGGCTTCCTACCGCAAACTTCTCAACGAAGTGTACCCCAAACTGCGCACGGCCGAAACGGAAATCCTGAGTTTGGTGGCCAAGAAACCCGACAACGAGATTCTGGCCCTGGCTCAGCAAGTCGCCGGCGGAACGGCCAGTGCCGATACCCTCAACGACCTGGAGTTGGGTTACGCCGCCACCCTTACCCCCGACCTGAACGAAAAGCGCGCGATCTACGAAGCGTACACGAAGAAGACGGACGGCTGGCAGGCCCACAACAACTTCGGCGCGGTTCACCTGGAACTGGCCAAGAAGGAAACCGACAAGGCCAAGATGACCCAGTTAGTGGACGCGGCCATCACGCACTTCCAGCAGTCCAACAACAAGAAGGAGAACGCCGAAGCCTACAGCAACCTGGCCGTTGCTTACGGGGTAAAAGGTCAGCGTGCCGAGGCTACCGCGGCCGTTGACAAGGCCGCCGGTTTGGGTGGCGGTGAGGAAGTTACGCGGTCCATTAACAGCACGAAAGGCGCGTTGCAGATCCGCTCGGCCCAGTACGCAGAAGCCATTTCGACCTTGTCCAACGCCGGTCAGTCCCCGGACGTCCTCTACAACCGGGGGCTCGCCCAGGTACTCAACAAGGAGTATGACAAAGCAGCGGCTACTTTGTCGGAAGTGACCACCGCCAACGCGCAGGATGCAACGGCTTACTACGTAGCCGCCATTGCCGCGGCCCGTTTGAAGCGCGAAGACCAAATGACCGCCGCTTTGACGAAGGCCATCGGCCTGAGCAGCGACCTGCGCACCAAAGCCATGCAGGACCTGGAGTTCAACGCGTACGTTAACTCCGAGGCTTTCAAGAATGCAGTGAAGTAGCCCCCAATTGAATGCCCTTGTGCGAAGCCCGTCCGGTAACCGGACGGGCTTCTTTTTGTTGCCGCAACGCCAGTGTTTTTGCTGATCCATTTGCGAAGGCAACTTCCCAATGATCGTTGTGCTTGTTTCACCAGAGCCTGATGACCAAGCAATCAAGCAATTTTCCCACGCGTTGCCGCTGCTGACTCAGACGGAGCGTGCCGAACAATTACCGTTCCGGAGTCCGGAAGAATGGTTGCTCCTGCCCGTCAATTAACGCTTGTTGCGTTCCTGGCAAGAGGCCCCTGGTTGCGATCAAGCCAGGGATCGTTGGAAAAAATAGCAGAAAATCTCGTTGGATAAATAATAAATTTGTTCTACATTTGAGATTGAAAATAAAATAAAAACAATTTTTTATAAAACTTATTTTAGATTTTTGTAACAAACGGCCGATCACATTAGAAACAATTTAGTTTTTAGGAGTTTTTTTGTCGAATTTTGAAAATTGTACCGATTCGTTTGTGAATGTGTTAAAACCAGGTAGAAACTCCTTTTCAACCAACCCAAACATTACCTGACCTTTTGATGTTAGTGCGTTCCAGTGCTTGAAAAATTTTGTCTGAGCTTCCCAATTCTGTTTACATCATCCAATCTGTTTACATCATCCAACAACTGACTTAACAATGAAAAAAAGTTACTCCCTAATCAAGATGGCACTGCTACTGGCAGTTTTCTTGGGTTTTACGGACTTAAAAGCACAGAACGCGGTTACGGGTACCGTGACCTCAGCCACTGACAATTCGGGTTTGCCTGGCATCAGCGTACTGGTCAAAGGAACCAGCACCGGTACCTCTACTGATCCCGACGGAAAGTACCGGCTGGTGAACGTGCCGGACAACGCTACGCTGGTATTCAGTTTCATCGGTTTTTTGCCCCAGGAAATTCCGGTGGGCAACCGGACTACCATTGACGTCGCTTTGGCCGAGGATGTTCAGAAACTTTCCGAAATAGTCGTGGTGGGTTACGGTACGGCCAAGCGAAAAGACGTAACCGGGGCCGTAACGCAGGTGTCCGCCCGGGACCTCAACGCCGGAATCCAAACCAACCCCCTGCAATCGTTGCAAGGAAAGGTATCGGGTCTGGTCATCACCACGCCCAACGGCGACCCCAACCAATCTCCCACGGTTCGTTTGCGCGGCTACACGTCGCTGGCCGGTGGCAGCGACCCGCTCTACGTGGTGGACGGCGTGATTGGTGTGCCGATCAATAGCGTTTCGCCCTCCGACATCGAAACCATCGACGTATTAAAGGACGCGTCCGCGTCCGCTATCTACGGTTCCCGGGCGGCCAACGGTGTCATCATCGTCACGACCCGGAGGGGCAAGGACGGAAAAACTTCCATCAGCTTCAACAACTACGTCGGGATTGAAAACATTTCCAATCGCCTGGAACTGTTGGATGGCGCTGGTTACCGGGCTCAAGTGAGCCGTATTAAAGGGGAAGCTTCGCTCAGCGACAACATCCGGTTTCCAACCGATGCCAACGGCAACGGTTACAGCACGGATTGGGTGGAAGAAATCACCCGCACGGGATACACCAACAACCACGACCTGGCCCTGACGGGCGGCGGTCCCAATTTCAGCTACCGCGGCTCGCTGAACTACATCAGCCGGGAGGGGATTGTCAGGAATACGGGGTTCAACCGGGTAACGGGTCGTTTCAACGTGGACCAAAAAGCCCTCGACAACCGATTGAGTGTCCAATATAACCTGTCTCTTTCCAGCGCCAATTCTAAACTAGCCAACGACGGCCTGCTGATTGGTGCCACAAACTTCCTGCCCACGTTGCCAGTGCGGGACGACAGCACCGGTGGCTACGCCGAAGTAGCTGGCAGTTTTGACCTTTTCAACCCGGTGGCTGCGTTGGAGAATTACAAAAACGACCGGGTAACGAGGGTATTGATTGGGGCAGTGAACCTGAAATACGAGGTTCTGGACGGTTTGATTCTGGGAGTGAACGGGGCTTACCGGAACGAAAACGAAATTAACAGCCTGGCTTTCAACCGAGCAATAAAAGCTTTCGCCGGTAATCAGGGCAACACCTCCAGACAGCTAAGGCAAACCAACAACAAACTGTTGGAACTGACGGCTTCCTACACCAAAGGGTTTGGTACTACTGGCAGCAATTTCAACGTGTTGGGCGGCTATTCGTACCAGGACAACGTCGACGACGGCTTTTACGGTCAAAACAACAACTACATAGACGGCGGATACAATTTGTTCGGTTACGACAACTTAGGTCGGGGTCGGGGTACGTTGTTGAGCGGTCGGTCGGATTACGTCGGTTCGTACAAAAATGAATACACGTTGATATCCTTCTTTGGTCGGGCTACGCTGAACCTCATGGACAGGTACAATTTCACGGCCACTGTGCGCCGGGATGGTAGCTCGAAATTCGGGGCCAACAACAAGTGGGGGGTATTTCCCTCCTTCGCGGCCGGTTGGACCATCAGTGACGAAGCTTTCCTGAAAGGCAGTGCCGTGCTGAACAATTTAAAACTGCGGGCTGGTTGGGGACAAACGGGGAACTCCGAAGCAATTTCACCCTACCGGTCGTTGAGGCTGTACGGACCAACGCGTAATTATTACGATGGGAGTATCGGAGATTACGTGCCCGGCTACGGATACATTCAGAATGCCAACCCCGATCTGAGATGGGAAGTAATTGAACAGACCAACGTTGGCCTCGATTTCAGTTTGTTCAACCGGTTGACCGGTACGATAGAGGTGTATAACAAAGACACCAAGAATATGCTGTATCCGTACACCGTGCCAGCCGACGGAATCAATTACGTGGTAAACACCATTATTGCCAACGTGGGTCAGAACAACAACAAAGGCATTGAACTCTCGTTGGGGGGGGACGTAATTCAGAAAGCCGACTTCACCTGGAACGCGCGCTTGGTGGGCCAGATCAACAAAAATAAAATCACTTCTTTAACCAGCGATCAATTCAGCGTAGGCGTAATCCGGTACAACAACTTCGGGGGTCGGGGACTGTCCAACGTATTTGCTTCCCGGCTTCAGGAAGGACGTCCCTTGGGGGAATTCGTTATTCCCCACTTCGTTGGATTTGATACCGATGGAAAGTTGCTGTTAGAAGGTGAAGAAGCGGGAACTACAACCAGTGACTACACCAAAGCCAAGTTGTCTGGAAAGGGCAATGGTCAACCCCAGGTTACGGGTTCGATTATCAACAATTTCCGGTATAAGAATTTTGATCTGTACTTTCAATTCAGGGGCGTATTCACCAATAAAATCCTGAACAATTTGCGCTCTAACTTAACCATTCCGGGCAGTATTTTGGAAACCAATATGCTGGAAGCCGTAGCGGATTTCCCGACCAACTACAGCGCCAACCAATTGTCGGATTTGTGGCTGGAAAGTGGTGCGTTCGTTCGGTTGGATAACTGGCAAATCGGCTACAACATTCCCGTCACCGGCAGCAAGGTTTTCCAGAATGCCCGGGTCTACGTCGGCGGCAACAACTTGTTTATATTCACGAAATACAAGGGGATTGATCCCGAACTGGAAGTGAAAGGCGATCTGCGGGATAACGGTAACAGTCAGGAACCCAACAGCATTGGACTGGACAACAACGGCATCTATCCCAAAACCCGTTCGTTCTTGTTGGGTGTTAACCTAACTTTTTAACATTTTAAACATTTGGAATCCAGGGCGGTTTATGAAGTAAGTTTGGCTTTGGTTGAAATGGTGATCGTCGTCTTCAAGCAATCATTTATTCAAGCAAAGCCAAGCTTCCCGTTTCATCGTAAGTCTGGTACCAAGCAATCCTAAAAATCAAACTAACACTCATCATGAATAAAAAAATTATTGTTCTGACGCTTGGTATTTTTGGACTCCTCTCGGTCCAGTCGTGTACCAACCTGGACGAAGAGGTATACGATCAGGTTACCCCCGATGAGTTTGGGCAAAACCAAGAACAACTGGATGCCCTCGTTGGGCCCATATACAGTAGCCTCGGAGATTACTTCGGCAACATGAACGAACTGAACACCACTACGGATGAGCAGATCGTGCCTACCCGCGGCGGTGACTGGAAAGACGGGGACCGTTGGAAGCGGCTTTATCAGCACGAATGGAACCCCACTCAAGACGATGGCACGTTCAACGGCCCCTGGACCTGGATTTACAACAACGTTACTTCCATCAACCAACAATTGATAAACCCGAGCATCAAGGACGCCAGAACCATCGCTGAACTGCGGGCGTTGCGGGCTTTTTATCATTACCTGGCGTTGGACCTTTTCGGTAACGTGATCATCGCCAGTGGCGTCAGTACCGAGAGTCCCGACCAAAAAACCAGACCCGAAACGTACGCCTTCGTGGAGAAAGAGTTGTTGGAAGTTTTACCCAGCCTCACGTCGAATACCGGCGGTGCTCAGTACGGTCGGATGAACAAACACGTGGCCCACATGATCCTGGCCAAGCTTTACCTGAACGCCGAAGTGTACACCGGGACGCCCCAGTACGCCAAAGCCGTCGTTGAGTGCGACAGCATCATCAATTCAGGTAGGTTTTCGCTTTCGAACGACTTCTTCGCCAACTTCAACTCCACCAACCAAGCTTCTCCGGAAATCATTCTGGCCACTCCGTTGGACAAGACCAAACGGGGCGGGTTCAATATCCAGATGCGAACGTTGCACTACAAGAGCCAACTGACTTACAACATCGGCAATGCGCCTTGGAACGGATATTGTACGCTGGCGGAGTTCTACAACTCCTTCGAAGAAAAGGACGTGCGGAAGAGAATGTGGATCGTGGGCCAGCAGTTTGACATTACTGGTAAGCCGCTGGATGACGACAAAGTTCCGATGGTCTTTACGCCCGAAATTCCCGCTTTCGAAATGCCGGCCGGTCCGACCGGCCGCCTGGCGGGTGCCCGGGGAGGGAAGTACGAAATCCAGAAGAACAATCCCAACGCCGATCAGGACAACGATTTTGTCATCTATCGCCTGGCCGATGCGTACCTGATGAGGGGCGAAGCCCAATTTAGGTTGGGTAACACGGCCGGTGCGTTGGTTGACTTTAATTTTATCCGAACCAAGCGTAGCGTAGACCCGTTTGCTGCGCTTACTTTAGACGTCATTCTGGCGGAAAGGGGCCGGGAGTTTGCCTGGGAGTACCAACGTCGGCAAGACCTGATTCGCTTCGGCAAGTACACCGACGCGCGGCAGTTCAAGGCGGCCTCCCCGTCGTTCAGGAACTTGTTTCCCATCCCTACCAGCCAGATTGCGCTGAATCCCAAACTGAAGCAGAACCCGGGATACTAAATCTTTTTCGTTCACTGCCAAAAAAAGCAAGTCCGGTTCTGGGCTTGCTTTTTTTGTGGCATTCGCGATGAAGCAAATCGACGGCCGCGACGAGAGGAGCAGCCAGGCCAATCGACGTGCCGTTTCGTAACTTTGCCCATTGTCTACTGAATGCTATGCGCAACGTTCTTTTGGGGAGTTTGCTTTTGCTATGGGTAGGGGGCTGCCGTAATGAGAAGCCGGCCGAGACCCGGCAAAGCCCGCCGCAGGACGCTCTTTTCGAATCCTTGTCCGCTCAAACCACGGGAATTCAGTTCACCAATCGGGTTACGGACGACAAGGACTTCAATATCTTCAATTACCGCAATTTTTACAACGGCGGAGGCGTCGCCATCGGAGACGTCAACAACGACGGTCGGTCGGATGTTTTTCTCATCTCGAACATGGAGGAAAACAAATTGTACTTGAATAGGGATTCCATTCCGTTTCAATTCGAAGACATCACCCGAAAGGCGGGCGTAGCCGGCAAGCGGGCGTGGAGCACCGGCGCGACTTTCGCCGACGTAAACGGGGATGGCCTGCTGGATATTTACGTTTGCAACGCCGGTAACCGCTCGGGTGACCAGCGGGGCAATGAGCTTTTCATCAACAACGGCGTCGGTTCCGACGGGTACCCTACCTTCACCGAACGAGCGGAAGCGTACGGCTTGGCCGACGGCGGTTACTCCACCCACGCCGCCTTTTTTGATTACGACCGCGACGGCGACCTGGACATGTATCTGCTCAACAATAGTTTCGTTCCGGTGGGCCGACTGGGCTACCAGAACCTGCGGCAAACCCGGGATTCGTTGGGCGGCCACAAATTGTTCCGGAACGACACCCCCCCCTCTCAAGGGGGCATTTCCTCATCATCCCCCCTTGAGAAGGGGAGGCCAGGGCGGTCCGACGTTTCGGGGGTCTTCACCGACGTAAGCGAAAAAGCGGGCATCTACGGCAGCTTGATCGGTTTCGGCCTGGGCATCACCATTGGCGACGTCAACAACGACAATTGGCTGGACGTTTACATCTCAAACGATTTTTACGAACGGGACTATCTCTACGTCAACAACCAGGACGGCACCTTCACGGAAGCCTCCAAAAACTGGATGCAGCACGAAAGCCTTTCGTCCATGGGGGCGGATATCGCGGACATCAACAACGATGGCAACCTGGACATCTTCGTGACGGACATGCTGCCGGGAGATGACGTTCGCCTGAAAACTACTTCCAGTTTTGAGGGCCACGATTTGTTTCAGCTCAAGCTTGCCCGTGATTTTCACTACCAGTACATGCAGAATATGCTGCACCTCAACAACGGCGATGGTACCTTCAGTGAGGTGGCTCGCCTTTCGGGCGTACACGCCACCGATTGGAGTTGGGGGGCGTTGCTTTTCGACATGGACAATGACGGTCTGAAGGATATTTTCGTGGCCAACGGCATTGCCAAAAACCTGACTGACCAGGATTTCGTCAACTTTCTGGCCGACGAAGACAATATGCGCCAAATGGCCGAGCGGAAAAAATTCGATTTCAAGGAGTTTCTGGACAAGGTTCCCTCCGCACCCATTCCCAACTACGCCTTCCGGAACCTCGGCGGTCTGCAGTTCGAAAACCAAGCCCAAGCGTGGGGACTGGGTGAACCGAACTTTTCGAACGGCGCTGCGTACGGCGACCTGGACAACGACGGGGATTTGGACCTGGTGGTCAACAACGTCAATGAGCCCGTATCGGTTTACCGGAACCGTTCTTCGGAAAAGCGCCGGCACCACTTCCTGCGGGTAAAACCGGTAGGCTACGGGAAAAACCGGAACGGGATCGGCGCGAAGGTGTACGTCCACCAAAAGGACCGGACCCAGTACCTGCAGCAGATGCCCAACCGGGGTTTTCAGTCATCGGTGGATTTGACGCTGGTTTTTGGCTTGGGAGAAACCCAGGTCATCGATTCAGTGTCGGTCGTTTGGCCAGACGACCGGATGCAGGTCCTTAAAGGTGTGGTAGCCGACGCGGACCTCACCCTAGACCATTCCCGTGCCAACCGGATATTCCGCCCGGTTCTTCGCAAAAAAGGCCCGCCTCTCCGGGATGTTACCCAATCCGTAAAGCTCCGGTACACCCACTCGGAAAGCAACTTCGTGGATTACGACCGCGATGTCCTGCTCAAGCAAATGCTCTCCACGCAGGGACCGGCCCTGGCCACCGGCGATGTCAATGGCGACGGCCTGGAAGATGTGTATTTGGGGGGGGCGGCCGGCAGTGCCAAGCAATTGTTCCTCCAGCAGCGAAACGGCACTTTCGCGGATCGTTCACCCGTTGTCTTTCGGGAAGACAGCACGGCCGAAGACGTGGACGCCGCCTTTTTCGACGCCGACAATGACCAGGACCTCGATCTGTACGTGGTGACGGGCAGCAACGAGTTCACGGTCAATGCCCCCGAACTGCTGGACCGGTTGTACCTCAACGACGGCAAAGGGGGGTTTTCAAAGGATACGCGCTTGCCCAACCTGGCCGAGAACGGTTCCTGCGTGGCACCCGCCGATTTTGACCTGGACGGTGACGTGGACCTGTTCATTGGCAGCCGCATGGTACCCGGCCGGTACGGCTACGATCCGCCCAGTTTCTTGTACGTCAACGACGGAACCGGCAATTTCAAGAATTATACCAAACGCTACCTGCCCGGCAACGAATTGGGCATGGTTACGGATGCGGTTTGGCAGGATGTAGATGGCGACCAGTACCCTGAACTCCTCGTGGTGGGCGACTGGATGCCAATTAAGATTTTCAAGAACGCGCGAGGAAAATCGCTCACGCAGTTACCGACTCGCTCCATCCCGCAATCGGAAGGTTGGTGGAATGCCATCCGGCCCGCCGACGTGGACGGCGACGGCGATACCGACTTCGTGGTGGGGAACGGGGGAAGAAACAGCCGGGTTACCGCTAGTCCGAGCCAACCGGCCGAGTTGTATGCCCACGATTTCGACGGAAACGGGACGGTCGAGCAGATCATTTCCTGCTACACTGAAGATGG
>JACMKY010000673.1 GCA_014379925.1 Cytophagales bacterium
CAGGAGCTGAATAGTCGGTTGAGCAGAGAATTTACTTGCATTACTTTGATAGTCAATGAATAACGTAACCAAAAAACTGGCGGGTGGCCCGCAGTCAATTCCGCTCTAAAGCGGGAAGGTAAGAAATTATACCAGTATCAAGTAGCCAGTAAATAAAATACGGTCTTTCGGTTTTTTAGGGTTGCTCCCCTGCGCCATTGGCATTTCATTTTTAGTAGGGGTGGGCTCGTGGCGGTTTTGGTGGATTTACCCGAAGCCAGCAATGCGTCCGCTGTTGGAAGACCGGGGGCATTCCAGATGGTCGCTTGGCCAGTGTCTCCGCCGCAATCCGGAGTTGCTGGTTCCTCGGTTCGACCTTCCCACTCCCGGCGGCACCCGAACCACTCCGGAACGAAAATTTCACCCTTTCCTCACCGGGCGCTAACAAACTTGCCGCATTTTTGGCCGTTTCGTTCCGGCCCGCAGTTTGGCCCCATCCACGGTTATGCGCACTCACCTCCTGTCCAACGCCCGCATCATTACCCCGGTTGCCGACTTCACCGGGTCGGTGGTCATCGAAAACGGCCGAATCGCCGACATCACCAAAAACCGGAATTACCCCGAAGGCGAGGATTTGGGCGGCTTGTGGTTGGTGCCGGGCGGCATCGACATCCATTCCGATTACCTGGAACGGGAGATTCACCCCCGGCCGGGTGCCCAGTTTCCGATGCCGATGGCGTTCCACTTCACGGACCAGCGGGCCGCGGCCTGTGGCCTTACCACCGTGCTGAGCGCGGTCAGCTTCTCCGACGACCACAACCTGAACCGGAATTTCGACGGGGCCATCGAACAGGCGAAAGAAATGGACCAGCTGCGGAAAACGGCGCTCGTCCGGCACTGCGTGCACGCCCGGTTGAATCCCAACACGGACACGGTGCTGGACTATCTGGATCGGATGCGGGAAATAGAAAGCCTGAAGCTGGTGGTCTACAACGACGCCGTTCCTGGTCAGCGGCAGTTTTCCTTCGAAGACCTGGTTGTCAGGCGGGCCAAATCCCTCAACATCACCGGGGACGAAGCCCGGCGGCGGTTGCAGCAGCAGGTGGACGAACTGAGCAAGGTCAACCGTCGGCCAGAAATCCAAGCTGCCCTGGCCGGGTTCTGTCCCCTGGGAAGTCACGACGACACCACGCCCGCCCACGTGGAGGAAGCCCACCACTTCGGAGCCACCCTCTCGGAAATGCCCACCACGCTGGCCGCCGCCCGCCGGGCCAAGGAGCTGGGGATGCTGGTGTGCATGGGGGCACCCAACTACGTGCGGGGCGGATCGCACTGCGGCAACCTGTCGTGCGCGGAAGCGATGGCGGAAAACCTGGTGGACATTCTTTGCAGCGACTACCACTTTCCGACGATGCTCACCGCGGTCCTGATGATGATCCACCGAGGCATTTCACCGGCTCGGGCCATCAATTACGTGTCACTTCATCCGGCCCGGCTCCTGGGTCTGGACGGGGTGACGGGCAGCATCGAAGTCGGCAAGGAGGCCGATCTGGTGGCGTTCAAGGCGCACACCAGCCACGCGGAGGTGATCAGAGTGTGGGTGCAGGGCGTCAACAAGTACCACGTGGCGGCGCGGGGCATCCCGGACCCCGCCGCCGTCAAACCCACCCATTCGCCGTGGGGGTAGATTTTCCCGCCCCGGAACTCGCTCATCATTGAACGGCAAGCCGCATACCAAGAAACCCGCGAACCATGGACCAGGCACTTTTCAGGGCCGTCGACCACTACATCAGCGATCTGCTGGCTCCCCAGGACGGGGCGTTGCGGGCGGTCGAGCCGTCGCTCGCGGAAGCGGGCCTGCCCCAACAGAGCGTTTCGCCCAACCAGGGTAAATTCCTCCACCTCCTGGCGCTGCTTTGCGGGGCCAAAAACATCCTGGAGATCGGCACGCTGGGTGGGTACAGCACCATCTGGCTGGCGCGGGCACTGCCCGAAGGAGGCCGCCTCATCACCCTGGAACTGGACCCGGTGCACGCGGACGTGGCCCGGACCAACGTCGCCCGGGCCGGCTTGGCGGCTAAAGTCGACGTCCGGACGGGAAAGGCGCTGGAACTGCTGCCCGGGCTCGAAACGGAAGGCGCCGGGCCGTTCGACCTGGTTTTCATTGACGCCGACAAGCCTCCCTACGCGGAATATTTCCGGTGGGCCCTGCGCCTGGCCCGCCCCGGTACCCTGATCGTGGCCGACAACGTGATTCGGGAGGGCAAGGTACTCGACCCGAACAGTGCCGACGAGAAGGTGGTGGGCGTGCAACGTTTCAACGCCACGCTGGCCGGTCACGCCGCCGTAACGGCAACCATCCTCCAGACGGTGGGAACCAAAGAACACGATGGAATGGCCCTGGCCATCGTCCATCGCCCGTCCACCACCGCGCCCGAATCCACCGGCGCGGGATGGCCGCGTTGAACCAGGTCCGCTCACGAGATTCTATTCCTCCCCTAATTTTCCGCTAACAACCTTCCGGCAGCTTTGCGTCCGAATCCATTCCGGTGCATCCGTTTTCTTGCTTCAAAAAGAAGCGCTTTACGAGAAATGCAAAGCGCTTCTTTGCCAAAAAAGCCCTGCTTCAACGACGGGTAAGACGGGTAAAAAGCTTCGAAAGATTTTACGCAAAACCGCATCAATCAGCCCTTTTCCGGGGTTGGAAACGTGAATTGTGCCAGTTCCATCCGCCATAACCCATTGCCCCGTGTATCCATTGCTCCCATTCCGGCCCTTGTCGGCGGCGTTGCTGCTGTTGTTGACGCTGGCACCGGGTTTCGCCCAGCAGAATCCGCACCCGGACCCGGTGTTCCCGGCCAAGTGGACCTGGCCGTCCTCCCTGCCAGACCGGGTCATCCTCACGTTTGCGGGCGATCCGGCCACCCAGCAAAGCGTGACGTGGCGCACCGACAGCACGGTGAGCCAGGGCGTGGCCGAAATCGCCATCGCCGATGCCGCGCCGCGCTTCTGGCGCAACGCCCGGCGCCTGACCAGCAAAACCGAACGCCTGGATGCGGGCGGGGTCAAGGGCGCGGAAGTAGTGGCCCACTACCACTCGGTCACCTTCACGGGCCTGCAACCGGATACCCTGTACGCCTACCGGGTGGGCGACGGAAGTCACTGGAGTGAGTGGTTCCAGTTTCGTACCGCCAGCCGGAACCCCGCGCCGTTTTCTTTCCTTTACGTGGGCGACGCCCAGAACTACATCCTGGAGCTGTGGTCGCGGCTCATCCGGGCGGGATTCAGCAAGGCACCGGATGCCCGCTTCATCATCCACGCGGGCGACCTGGTTTCCGACGCGCACAGCGAACGGCAGTGGCACGAGTGGTTTACGGCCGGGGGATGGATCCACGGGATGCTGCCCAGCGTGCCCATCCCCGGCAACCACGAATACCACGCTTACACCCCGGCGGAAGCCGAACAGAAGGTTTCTCACCTGTCGGTGCAGTGGCGGCCCCAGTTCACGCTGCCCGAAAACGGCCCGGCGGGCCAGGAAGAAACCGCCTACTTCTTCGACTACCAGGGCGTTCGGTTCATCGCGCTGAATTCCAACCGGATGCGTACCGAGCAAGTCGCCTGGCTGGATTCCCTGCTGGCCAACAATCCCAACCAATGGACGGTTGCCAGCTTTCACCATCCCATCTTTTCCACGGCCGGGGAGCGCGACAATAAAGAACTGCGGGAGCAGTGGAAGCCCCTCTTCGACAAGTACGGCGTGGACCTGGTGTTGCAAGGCCACGACCACAGCTACGCCCGGGGTCATTCGGGCCCGGTCGCCGCGAACGCCCTGAAAGGCGTGAACGCCCGCGATGTCCAGACGGGTACGGTGTACGTGGTTTCGGTGAGCGGCGGCAAGATGTATACCTTCAAGAAGGACCTCTGGAACCAGTACCAGGACCAGACCAAGCTGGATCGCAAGGCCGAAAACACGCAGCTCTTCCAGGTTATCCACGTGGACGGCAACCGGCTCCGGTACCAGGCGTTCACGGCCACCGGGGTGCTCTACGACGCCTTCGACCTGATCAAGAAGGGCAAAAAGGGCCCCAACCGGTTCGTCGAGCGGGGTGGGGAAGCCGTCGCCGAACGCCGTCACGACAACACCATTCCCTACGAAAACCCGGCCAAATAAAGCCCGTGGCCCAAAACAAGCAACCCTTCTCGTTCACCTGACCAGTGGTTGGCCACGCCTGGTATGACTTGCGACGTTGCACCGCAACGTCGCTATCTACGACTTGTGACCACCTAACCAACCAGTTAATCCCGCTTTTTAACCAACCACCGCCCATGAAACACCTTTTCCACTGCCTGATTGCACAAATGTTTGGCGGGATTGCCCGACGAATGCCCGTCCATTTTTGGTGTCTGTTGCTGTTGGTCACCGTGCCTGACTACCTCCGCGCCCAGAGCCCGGGCATTGTGCGGGGGGTGGTTACCGACGTTGACAACGGTGAGCCGGCGGTAGGGGCCAACGTCATCATCAAGGGTACCTTGCTGGGAGTTGCGGCCAATGCCGACGGCAGTTTTCTGATTACCGGGGTTCCCGCCGGGGAGCAAGTGCTGGCCGTCTCCGCGATTGGTTTCGCGCCGCTGGAGGTGGCGGTTACCGTCGTGGGGGGTCAGGAAGTAAGGCGGGACGTGGCCTTGAAAGTCCAAACCACCCAGATCGGGGAGGTGATCATCACGGGTTTGCGAAGAACCCAGATTGAAGCCGTCAGCCGCAAAAGGCAGGCCCTGAGCACCCGGGAAGTACTCACCACCGACGACCTGGGGCGGCTGCCGGACATCAACGTGGCGGAAGCCACGCAGCGGGTGGCCGGCGTGAACATCGAAACCAACCGGGGAGAAGGACAATTCGTTTCCATCCGTGGCATTCAACCTTCCCTCAACAACGTCACCCTCAACAACACCACGCTGGCTTCCACGGGTACTTCCCGCGCCACGCCCCTCGACTTGATGCCCACCGAGATCATTTCCAGCATTGAAGTGATCAAGACCAACACGCCCGACCTGGAAGCCAACGCGATCGGCGGCACGGTCAACATCAACACCATCTCGGCTTTCGAAAAGAAAAAGCCTTTTCTCGTCGCCTCCGTGGATGGACTGGTGCAGGTGCAGCAGGTGGACTTGTCCAATTTCGACCGGACCCGGCTGCCGTTCCGGGCGGCGGTCACGACGGGCAAGCGGTTCGGCAAAAAGGAAAAATTCGGGGCGGTGGTTTCCGCCAACTTCTTCCGCCGGGATTACAGCGCCTCCGTGCTGGACCCGGACGGGTGGGTGTGGGACAACTACTTCTATCCCAACGAGATCGAACTTCAGATCGAAGACATTGAACGGGATCGCTTCAGCGTGTCGAGCGATTTTGAATACCGGCCTACCGACAAAAACGCGGTGTACCTCAAAACGCTTTACACCCGAACCGAGGAAATTCTGAAAAACTCCGAATTTGAATTGACCATGCAAATCGGGAGCGCGCGACCCGTGGAGCAGACGGAATTCAGCGGACGGTTTGCCCGGGGTTCCGGCGAGCTGGACCAGGCGTATACCGACGAAATCGAGAACCTCTACAGCTACACGCTGGGTACCCGCAACCGCTTCGGCAAACTTTCCACCGACGTGTACGCCACGTATTCCCGGGCCGCCACGAGCATCAACAACTTCGATGCCACCTTCGAGAACCCCACCGCCACCGAACCCCAACTTTCGCTGCGCTACAACACCCGGCCCTTTTTCTTCGAAATCCTGCCCGAGAACCCCGCGTTCGCCAGCGACCCGGAAATATACAAGCTGAGAAACCTCAACTTCACCCAGGGTCCCAACCGCGAGGAAGTCGGGGAGGTGAGTGCCGACCTCCGGTACGACACCAAACTGGGCAAATTTCCGGCCTACCTCAAATTCGGGGGCCGGTTCCGGGACCGCTCCAAGGTGGTGGACCGGACGCGGGATGCCTACGACCTGAGTTACGGGGGCGTTACGATTCCGTCCGATAGGGCGTATACCCTCACGCCGTTCGCGCTGCCCACGTTTGCGCCGGTGCAGGGAGGCGCGGCTCCTTTCGTGCACGGCCGGGTCAACACGTTCAAGGACTTCGTCGACAATCCGGCTAATTTGCGGGACCCGACCCGCCTGGTGTACGACACGTTGGTGAGCCAGACGCAATCGTACCTCAACGACCTCAACAACGGCGAATCCGTCGCCGCCGGTTACCTGATGGGCGTGGTTGATTTGGGTAAACTGACGGTCATCGCGGGTCTGCGGGTAGAAAGCACCACCACGGAATCCAACAGCGCCGTCGTTGCCACCAACCGCGGCCGACTGACGGTGGGAAATGTGCTGGTCACCAACACGTACACCAACCTGCTGCCCTCCGTTCACCTGAAGGCCAACCTGACCAAAAACTTCCTGGCCCGGGCTTCGTGGACCAACACGCTGGGCCGACCCGATTACACGTTTCTGTCCGGAGTCACCAATCTAAGTTTTACGGAAACCAGTCGGCCCGGGGTATTTACGGGCAGCGTGGCGCTGGCCAACCCCAACCTGAAACCCTACGAGTCGAGCAACCTGGACCTTTCCCTGGAATACTACTTGCCCCAGGGAGGCATCGTGGCCGTGGGGGGCTTTTATAAGCGCATTGACAACCAGATCTACCGGGTCGTCAACGTTTTCCGCGATACGTTGTACGCAGAACAGCGCTACGAGCAAATCACGGTGACCCAAAACCGCAACGCGGATGCCGCGGACTTGTACGGGCTGGAGGTTTCCTACGACCAGGCGTTCACCTTCCTGCCCGCACCCTTCGACGGACTGGGGC
>JACMKY010000674.1 GCA_014379925.1 Cytophagales bacterium
TCATTCAGGAAAACAACTGCAACCTGCAACTTGAAACCCGTAACCTGCAACCCGTAACCCACCTTCCTCCCATGAGCGATCTGGAGTTTGACGTTTTGGATGAGTTGTATTTCGTCACCTCCTTCGGACAGCTCTGCCGGACGTTGCAACTGGCGGAGCAAGAGGTGAAGGAGATCCTCCGGGCGCTGGTCGGGAAGGGCTGGGTCAAATGCTTCGATGGCGACACGAAGGAGGTGGTCGTCAGTGAGCTGAGTTTTGACGAGCGGTATGCGCAATACCATTACCTGGCTACCAAAGCCGGCTTGTTTGCCCACCACAGCCGATAGGGCACGCGGGACCGCCTTGGGCAAGGTGGCGGGTTTTGCCGTTTTCAAGCATTAATGGGCCGTAAAGTACCAATCCGACATCCCGCTATGTTGCCGTTACGATTCCCGCTCTTTCCTCGCCGTCCATCCGGCTTCCCGGCCGACTCCGAAAAAAGGGTCAAAACGCCCTTCTATTACGCCAGGAAACGGCTGTTGAACAATAAACCGGCCCTGGCCGGACTGATTTTCACCGGGGGATGCGCCGTGTTGGCCCTGATGGGCTACCTGCTGATGCCCGACGCCACGCCCTACGCCAACGACGGGGCGGTACAGATTCAGAAACAGGGACCCGGCTTCCGGGTGCAGATGCTCAAACTGCGAAAAAACGCGGACGTACCGAAGGTGAACGGGTTGGAGCGGTTGCTGTTCGGTCAGGAAAGCGCCTACACCCTGGTGCCCGTCACGGCCTACCGGATCGAAGACCTGACTGTTGTGGTCACCCCGTACGGGTCGAAAGGAAAAGAAGTTCCCTACTCGATCCTGGATGCCGTCGTCCCGTTGTACGTTGGTGCTTCCCCGAAAATGCAGGCGGGTTCGAATTTCCGGGTAGCGGGGGACCAGATCCGGTACCTGGACGCGAACGAAACGGTGCGAATCCTTGCCAGGGCCGATCTGTTGCGGGAGTTCCGGGCCAACCACCTGGAAACGCGCCGGTATTGGCTGGGAACCGACAAGGCCGGGCGCGACATGCTGAGCCGTTTGCTGTTTGGCCTCCGCATTTCGCTGGGCATCGGTTTCATGGCCGCCCTCATCTCGCTGCTGGTGGGCGTGGGCCTGGGTTCCCTGGCGGGCTTTTTCGGGGGCCGGGTAGACCACGCGGTGATGTGGCTGATGACGGTGGTATGGTCCATTCCCAGCATTATGCTCGTCATTGCCATCAGCATGGCCCTGCAAAGCCGGGGCGTGTGGGTGGCCTTCGTGGCCGTGGGACTCACCACTTGGGTGGAAATCGCGCGGGTAGTCCGCGGTCAACTCCTGGGCCTGAAGCAGCAACTGTTCATCGAGGCGGCGCGGTCGCTGGGCATGGGCCACGGCCGCATCATCGTGCGCCACCTCCTGCCCAATATGCTAGGCCCGCTGCTGGTGATGGTCACCGCCAACTTCGCCACCGCCATCCTGACCGAGGCGGGATTGAGCTTCCTGGGCTTGGGCGTGCAACCCCCCGTGCCTTCGTGGGGAATGATGGTGCACGAGGGCTTTAACGCCATCGGTAGCCGCGGCAGCACCTACCTGGTTCTTTTCCCGAGCCTGTGCATCAGCCTGTTGGTGCTGGCTTTCAATCTATTGGGCAATGGATTACGGGATGCCCTTGACCCGAATACCCGGTTGAAATAGTTGGCCGGGAATCGCTATCTTTGTGCAACACCGTTACCCTGGAAGGGGGAGAGAGGGGGAGATCGTTCCTATGTCCGACACACCATCACTTCTTGCCGTAGCTGCCACCACCGTGGAGAAGTTGCAACACCGTTTCAACGTCAAGAAGATGGAGTTGGACTCGTTGCTGGAGGTAACCCAAGCCATCAACAGCAACCTTCCCGAAGAATCCATTTACAAAATATACCACTTCACCCTGCGGGCCAACCTGAACATCAACAAACTGGCGCTCTTCGTTTTCGACGAAGCCTGGGCGTGCAAAATAAACTTCGGCACCCAGACCGACTGGGGTCAGCTCGTCCTGCCGTCCAACGTGTTTACCTACCGCGAGACCACCGCCATCGACAAGAAAGACGTTACCAACATTTTCCAGGAGTTCGACCTGGTGGTTCCCATTGCGCAAAAGGGCCAGTTGTTGGCGTACGTATTCCTGGGCAACGAGCAGCAGGACGGCGAGACGCAACGCATCGACACGGTGTTTGTGCAGACGCTGACCAACATCGTGATCGTGGCGATCGAGAACAAGAAGCTGGCCCGCCGCCAGCTCCGCCAGGAAGCTCTCAACCGGGAAATGGAAATCGCCCGGCAGGTCCAAACGCTCCTCTTTCCCAAGGACCTTCCTTATTCCGACACCATCCAGGTGAAGGCTCACTACTTTCCCCACCGCGTCATTGGCGGCGACTACTACGACTTTATCCAGATTTCGGAAACGGAGTTTCTCATTTGCATTGCGGACGTATCGGGCAAGGGGGTTCCGGCGGCCATCCTGATGTCCAACCTCCAGGCTTCCCTGCGCACGCTCGCTCGGCAAACCAACCACCTGAAGACGATCGTGGAGGAACTCAACCACCTCATCTACCAGAACGCGCGGGGCGAAAACTTCATTACCTTCTTTGCGGCGATCTATAACCAGGTCCAACAATGCTTCTGTTACATCAACGCCGGCCACAACCCGCCGCTTTTTCTGGTGCCCGGCCAGCCAATGCGCCTGCTCGACAAGGGAGCAACCATCCTGGGGGCTTTTCAACCCCTGCCTTCCCTGGAGGAAACGGTTCTGAAAGGCATCGGCCGGTTCACGCTCTTCTGCTACACCGACGGTCTGACGGAAGTAAACAACCGGCACGGGGAGGAATTCGGCCCCGAAAACCTCGCCCGCTTCTTCGAAGATCGTCCGAACCTGGACCCGGACGCCCTGCACGAACGGCTGATTGAGGAAATTAACGCCTTCAAGGCCGAAAAGGACTTCGATGACGACGTAACCCTGCTCACTTGCCGAATCAACGACCGGTAACCGGTTCAAGGCCCGTATGTACTTTCACCAAACTCCTTGGCTGCTCAAACGGTGGCATCCCCATTTTTTGTGGAGCCAGCCTACCCGGGAACCCCTGATCCACCTCACCTTTGACGATGGTCCCATCCCGGAAGTAACCGAGTGGGTGCTCAAAACCCTTTCCGCGTGGCAAGCCAAAGCCACCTTCTTCTGCGTCGGCGACAACGTGCGCAAGTACCCGGCCCTGTTCGGAGAAGTAATCGCGCACGGACACCGGGTGGGCAACCACACCTTCCACCACCTGAACGGCTGGCGAACCAACCTGGCCGACTACCTGGCCAATGTCGAACGGTGCCGGCAGGCAATGGGATTGCCGCCGGGAAAACCGCTGCTCTTTCGTCCGCCCTACGGAAGAATGACCCGATCCCAGGCCTGCTGGCTGCGCCAATTCTACCGGATCGTGATGTGGGACGTGCTGACGGGGGATTTCGACCCGAATCTTTCCCCGGACCAATGCCTGCGCAACGCGCTACGGTATACCCAAGGCGGGTCCATCGTGGTCTTTCACGACAGCCTCAAGGCCCGGCAAAACCTTCAGTACGCACTCCCCCGCTACCTGGAGCACTTTTCCCGCGCGGGCTACTACTTCGAAGCCATTTAGGCAGTCGCAAAGTACGGGTTACGCGGGTTGCGTTACGGGTTGGGAATCGTAACCCGCAACGCTCATTCTTGAATGGGTAGATTGCGTGGAAAATTCACCGAATCGATTTTACTCATGCGTTTGAGCGAACCGAATCACGTTCCAGCTGGGCAGCATCCCACTTTTCACCCCCGCCATCCGCGGAGTGGCTTCCCGCAGTTCCTGACGGCGAAGTGGGGCGTGCCCCCGCCCGCGGGGAACTCCCCGCAATTAAAAAGTCCGGGACGCGGAATGCCGCCCACCGAATCCCCTCCCTCCCACCCTCCCCTGGTTTCCGTCCTGGTTGCCGCCCGCAACGAGGAAACCAACATCATCGGCTGTCTGGAAGCCATCCACCGGCTTGGTTACCCCGCCGAGCGCCTGCAGGTGCTCATTGGCAACGACCAATCCGAAGACCGCACGGGAGACCTGATCCGGGAATTTATCCGGGATAAACCCCACTTTCGTTGCTACGACATCACTGGCAACGTAGGCGGGCAACGGGGAAAATCCAACGTGTTGGCGCAGTTGATCCGGCGGGCCAAGGGAGAGTTCTACTTTTTTACCGACGCGGACGTGCGCGTTCCCCCCGGCTGGATCGAAGCCCTGCTGGCCGGCCACCAGTCGGAGGAGGGCGTGGTGACCGGCGTCACCACCGTGGGCGGCTCCCGGCTCTTCGACCGTCTGCAAGCCCTCGACTGGTTGTTTGCCCTGGCGGCGGTAAAGGGCCTGGCGGACTGGCACGTTCCGGTAACGGCGATGGGAAACAACCTGATGGTGAGCCGGACCGCTTACCTTGCCACCGGCGGCTACGAAAACCTGCCCTTCTCCGTGGTCGAAGACACGCAGTTGTTCTGGGCCATTGTCCGGCGGGGGTACGGCTTTCGGCACGTGTACCAGACCACCGCCCTGGCGCGCACCCAACCCGCCCCCACGCTAACGGCCCTGTTGCACCAGCGCAAACGGTGGATGCGGGGGGCCATGCAACTTCCCGGCTACCTGGTGGTCCTGCTCTTCGTACAAGCCCTCTTCACGCCGGGC
Source organism: Cytophagales bacterium (assembly GCA_014379925.1). Lineage (GTDB taxonomy): Bacteria > Bacteroidota > Bacteroidia > Cytophagales > ES-bin-26 > ES-bin-26. The sequence continues at coordinate 4,730 of JACMKY010000674.1, forward strand.
ATCCTGGGGCTTGCGTGCTTCTTTCCTACGCCGGCACTGGCTATTTTTGTGGTCAAAACCGGGGCGCAAGGGTGGTTTATGTGGCGCACGCTGCGGCGACTGCACCAGTCGGCGTTGGATAAATACCTGCTGTTCTACCCCGTTTACGAAGCCGGACTTTCCCTGCTGCTCATCGCCTTCTATTACCTGCCCTTCGGACTGGAGTGGAAAGGCAGGAAATACGATTGATCATGACCGATGGTTAACGGACCATCGACTACGGACTGTTTAATTGATCATTGACATGGTTGATACCCACGCCCACCTGTACGCGTCCGAATTTGACGCCGACCGGGCGGCCACGCTGGCCCGGGCGTTCGAAAGCGGGCTCACCCAGGTCTGGATGCCCAACCTCGACCACACTTCCGTGGCCGGGATGCTGGCCCTGGAAGCGCAATATCCGCGGCAGTGCTTGCCCATGATGGGCCTGCATCCCTGTTACGTGAAGCCGGATTTCGAGACGGAACTCGGACGGGTAGAAGCGTGGTTGGGCGGGCGCAGGTTCGTTGCCGTGGGCGAAATCGGGTTGGATTTCTACTGGGACACTACCTACCGGGCCGAACAGGAAGAAGCTTTTCGTAGGCAAGTACACTGGGCCCACCGTTTGGGGTTACCCATTGTTATTCACTGCCGCAATTCACTGGCGGAAACGTTGGTTTTGTTGCAAAAGTGGGCGTTGCCGGATTTAAGGGGCATCTTTCACTGCTTTACGGGCAGTTTGAACGAGGCCCGGCAAGCGATCGAGCTCGGTTTTTTGCTGGGAATCGGCGGCGTGGTCACGTTCAAAAACGGCGGTCTGGACAAGGTGGTGCCCGCCGTGGATCTCCGGCACCTGGTGCTCGAGACGGACAGTCCCTACCTGGCGCCCGTGCCCCACCGGGGCAAGCGAAACGAAAGCGGTTACCTGCCCCTGATCGCCCAACGAATCGCGGATCTCCTGGGAACAAGCCGCGAGGAAGTGGCCAATGCCACTACCCAAAACGCCCGGCGGTTGGTGGGGGATGCGTGGTGAGTGGTGGGTTATGAATTACGGGTTCACGCGCGATGAGAGGGTATGCAAGTGGAATAATGGATAGTTTCACGGGTTTTGGTGAAGACGTTATCGTAATTGAATTTTAATCCAGGCTTCCCAAGTCGACTCAACACTCCTAACCCAACACCCATAATCCGGCACCCCTCTGCCCATCATCCATCCCATGACTTACCAGACCGTCAAGATAAAGACTTCCTCTTCTCCCCAAACCGCCGCTTCCATCCTGGTGATTTACACGGGTGGTACCCTGGGGATGGTATACGATCCCAAGGACGGCCACCTGGTATCGTTCGATTTCGAACACATTCTGGAAAGAATGCCGGAGATCAACCGCCTGGATTTCGAGCTGACCGTGGTTACCTTCCACGAACTCATTGACTCCTCGGACATGAAGCCTGCCAACTGGACCAGTATCGCGCGGCTCATCTACCAGAACTATCCCCATTACGACAGCTTCGTCATCATTCACGGCACCGACACCATGGCTTACACGGCCTCGGCGTTGAGCTTCATGCTCGAAAACCTGAGCAAACCCGTCATCCTGACCGGAGCGCAGCTTCCCATCGGCGCGGCCCGCACCGATGCCCGAGAAAACCTCATCACTGCCCTGGAGATTGCCTCGGCCAAGTTGTACGGGGAGCCAAGGGTACCTGAGGTGTGCCTCTATTTCAACTCCTACCTGCTGCGCGGCAACCGGGCCAAGAAGATTGAGAGCGCTCACTTTAACGCCTTTCATTCGGAAAACTACCCCGTGTTGGCCCACGCCGGCATCCGAATTGACTACCAGACCCCCTTCATCCGGGATTATCAGCCCGAACGAACGTTGCTGCTGCACCCCGATTTCGACGAAAACGTAGCGATTCTGACCCTCTTCCCTGGCATCAGTCCCCGGCTGGTCGAGAGTGTACTGCGCACCGAAAACCTGAGGGGGGTGGTATTGGAGACGTTCGGATCGGGCAACACCCCCACGGCCCCGTGGTTTTTGAACTGCCTGCGCGAAGCGGCCGACCGCAACGTAGTGCTTTTCAATGTATCGCAGTGTACGGGCGGGCGCGTTATGCCGGGTCGCTACCAGAGCAGCCGGTTCCTGCAGGAAATTGGCGTAATCAGCGGCTCCGACATCACCACCGAGGCGGCCATTACCAAACTAATGCACCTGCTGGCCAAGGAGAACAACCCGGAGAGCGTCCGCTGGAACCTGGGCCGGAGTATCTGCGGAGAAATGAGTTGAGTAACCGGCGGAAGCGAATGAAGGCACGCCCGTTGCTTGCGCATCTGCCCATTTTTCCGTTTATTTGCGGGCGTCAAGGCATTACCTCTACAGAGAGGTGTCCGAGTGGTTGAAGGAGCACGCCTGGAAAGTGTGTATGCGTCTAAAGCGCATCGTGGGTTCGAATCCCATCCTCTCTGCTGAATAATATTATAAACCCTTGTAAGCTATATACTTACAAGGGTTTTTTCTTTTTAGGTGACAGATCAGGTGACAGAAATAAGTTGTTATCACTTGATAGAGTCAGATTCTACTACATTAGGTAATGAGTGGATGAAACTGGCGTATGACTGATAAGCGTAAACCATCTGGTTGAAAGTTCAGAGGCGGTCATTACCCCATCAGCAGTGAATTCGTAATATACCAATCGCTAAAGTGGATACTGGCTGTTCAGATGGCGTCCCAATGGGGGATTGCATTGGGAGTTGGTCAAATTAACAAACAGAGTTGATCAGCACCGCTTGAAGATTTGTATGCGTGCGGCAAAGTAGCCTTGCGAATGAGCCCGTTCAGGTAGTAGCTTGGTCAAAAAATGACTACGGCTGCTGTACCCACCCCGAAAACTACTCGTATGGAAGCAGAAATGTTCCCGCTAATCGAAAGCTGGTTTCAAAGCAATCTAACCCAGAAGGAATTTGGCAAGAAGAATCAGCTATCTCCGCATATACTTCCCTACTGGATCAACCGCTACCGTCAACAAAAGGGCCAAGCGGGATCGGGTTCTTCCAAGGCTGCACACTCACAAACGGCGGCCAGTTCTATCCA
>JACMKY010000675.1 GCA_014379925.1 Cytophagales bacterium
CTGCAAATCAACATTTTCGCCTGGCAGGAGTAGGGGGTTGGAAGGGTTACAGGTTACAGGTTACAGGTTACAGGTTACAGGTTACAGGTTACAGGTTACAGGTTACAGGTTAGGTGGGTTAGTAAAGTTAAGGGTTAAAAATATTGAAAAGGCTAGCAACGCGGTTTTGTTTAGGGAGAGAATCGACTGGATGATCAGCCAGCTTGATTAGCAAAACCAATCCAACCTCCGAACTCTTCCAACTCGATCAATTTCCGTAACCTGTAACCTGCCAACCTGTAACCTGCCAACCTGCAACCTGCCAACCTGCAACCTGTAACCCACCAACCCTTCCCCATGCTTTCCCGGTTCAACGCCATTTATTTACGTCAGCGCTTCCTGGTCAACGGGCTGAGTGTGTTGATCAACCCTTTCTTCTTCGTGCGACGCGGTCTGTTGCGGGGCATCCGTCGGTACGCCTCCCGGCTGGGGGGGCGGCTGCTCGACTTCGGTTGCGGCAGCAAGCCCTACCGGGAACTGTTTGCGGTGCGCGAATACATCGGCGTGGATATGGAGCAGACGGGTCACGCCCACCTGAAACACGAACGGCTGACGATCGACGTGTTTTACGACGGCAAAACCCTGCCCTTCGCCGACGGGCACTTCGACTCGGTGTTCAGCAGCGAAGTATTCGAGCACGTGTTTAACCTGGAGGAGATGCTGACCGAAATCAACCGGGTGCTCCGGCCCGGCGCGATGGCCCTGTTCACCGTGCCGTTCGTGTGGAACGAGCACGAGGTTCCTTACGATTTTGGTCGCTATTCCGCCTTCGGGATTACGCACTTGCTGCAGCAGAAAGGCTTTGAGGTAATTGAACTCTACAAAACCACCCACTTTGCCGAAGTGCTCTGCCAACTCTGGACCCTTTACCTGCGCGACCGGGTATACACCTCCAACAAGTACTTGAACATCGGCCTCAACGTGCTCTTCATTGCGCCCTTTACGTTGCTGGGACTGGTGCTGACTTCTGTTTTACCCAAAGACCGCAGCCTTTACCACAACAGCGTAATCCTGGCGCGGAAACAGTGACCGCTGATTACGTTGATAACCCAGATTGAATGATAAAGCGGAAAGAAGTGTCGGAATAAATCGAATCCAATTGATTAAATGAACCAAGCAAGTAAGATGTAATTCATCGCTGTTCTTGCCAATCACCTAACCTGTTCGATTCGGAGCGCAAGCGAGAAAATCATTCAATCACCTCAATCAGCGTAATCAGCGGTCATGAACGTTACCCTCCTGAGCACTTCGGACACCTACGGCGGGGCGCCCATTGCGTGCCTCCGGCTGACGAAAGCCCTGCGGAAGCACGGGGTGGCGGCGCGCATGCTGGTGCAGGATCAATTGGGTCAGGAACCGGAGGTAACGAGCATCGCCCCGGCGGCCTGGCAACGCAAAGCCGCTTTCCTGCGCTTCGTGCGGGATCGGCTGTCTTTCCTGCCCTACGAAAGATCCCGGCAGGTGCGCTTCGCCTTCTCGCCCGGCAGCGTCGGTATTCGTATTGCGGGCCACCCCCTGGTTGAGCAGGCCGACCTGTTGCACCTGCACTGGATCAACTTCGGCTTCCTCTCGCTGGCTTCCCTGGACGAACTGGCCCGACTCGGCAAACCCCTCGTCTGGACGCTGCACGACATGTGGACTTTTACGGGCGGTTGCCACTACAGCCGGGGTTGCCTTCACTACCAGACCCACTGCCACGATTGTCCGTTTCTGCGCCGTCCGCACCCTACCGATTTGTCCTACCGCGTTTTCGAACGGAAAAGGGCGCTCTACGCCGGGGCCAACGTCACGTTCGTGGCGTGCAGCGAATGGCTGGCGGGCTTGGCCCGGCAGAGCGCCCTGCTGGGCGAGGCGGTCATCTACGCCATTCCCAACCCGATTGATGTCCAACGCTACCAACCCCTCGACCGGCGGGAAGCGCGGCAACGGTTGGGTTTGCCACCGGAAAAGAAGCTGTTGTTGTTCGGGGCGATGAACACTAGCGACCCCCGCAAGGGCTTTGCCTACCTGGCGGAAGCCTTGTCGAGGCTCAAACGGCGGGGTGCCACCGAAGAATTGGAGTTGGTGGTGTTCGGCAAGGCCTCCGCGTCGGCGCTGGCCGGCCTGCCGTTCAAGGTCCATTACCTGGGGGTGAGCGGGCCGGAAAAGCTGATCCAAGCCTACAATGCCGCCGATGGGTTTGTGTTGCCTTCGCTGGAAGACAACCTGCCCAACACCGTGATGGAATCGCTGGCCTGCGGCACCCCCGTGGTCGCCTTCCGGCAGGGTGGCCTGCCCGAAATGATTGATCACGCCCACAACGGTTACCTGGCCGCCTACCAATCGGCCGAAGCATTGGCGGAGGGAATCGCCTGGTTGCTGGCCCCCGAAACGGATGCCGGAGAACTGCGCCGGAACGCCCGGGAAAAGGTGATGGGCAACTACACGGAGGAATTGGTGGCGGGAAAATACCGGCGTTTGTACGAAGGGCTGGTAGTAGGCAGTAGGCAGTAGGCAGTGGGCAGTGGGCAGTGGGCAATCAAAAAACAGTAAAGCAAAAGGAAGGCTGCATTTATCCAATGGCGTAGCCGTTATTTCCCTTACCTTGCCGACTGCCTATTGCCGACTGCTTACTGCCAACTGCCAATTTTCCTTATGAAACGAATACTCATCATCCTCGGGGTGATTGCCGCCGTACTCGGTGTCGTTTTCGTCGTGCTCATACGCCAGACCAAATCGTACAGTCCGGCGGCCACCGCTACCCACCACCAGAACGGACTCGACATCCGGGTGGATTACTGCCAACCCGCCAAGAAGGGCCGCGTGATCTTCGGGGGGTTGTTGCCCTACGGCCAGGTGTGGCGGACGGGTGCCAACGAAGCCACTGAGATCAGCTTCAGCCAGCCGGTGCTTTTCGCGGGCAAACCCGTGAAGGCCGGCAAATATACCCTCTTCACGATTCCGGACCCGAAAAGGTGGACCGTCATCCTCAACAAGGAAACCGGGCAATGGGGACTTTCCCACAACGAAAGCGAAGACCTGCTGCGGGTGGAGGTTCCTCCCGTCCCTCAGCCCGACGTGACTGAACTATTCACCATTGCTTTCCACGAAGCGGGCAACGGGTCGGAAATGCAACTGGTGTGGGATCAGACGAAGGTGGCCGTGCCAATCCGGCCGCAGTAATGCCGGGTAAGTTGACGCTTGGCCTCTTTTCTTACGTTCGGCTGATCCAATGCACCAAGCCGACGTATTGGATCGGGTTCCTTTTCCGTTATCTTGGAAAATCAAGCACCAACCGGCCATTCCGATGAAAAAGCTGCTTCTTCTTTTCGCCGTCCTGCTGACGACCCACCTGACCGTTGTGGCCCAGCGCAACGGCGATTTGTCGGCCGATTCCAAAGCGAACCAAACCACCAAGGTCAAGAAAAGCCCCCCCCGCGACCGCGATTACTGGCAGAAAAAAAGTACGGTCAGGAAATTCAAGAAAAGCACCAAGAAAAAAGACTGCGACTGTCCCGGTGAGATGACCGCCAAGCAACGGCGGAAACACCGCTTCAAGGGCTGACCAGTAAAGCGACCCGGGGGTCGCTTTCTTTATCAACGCACATCAACCCGACCAGCCGCGAGGCCGGCCGGGTTTTTCACGTCAGCCATGGCTTCCCCCATCCAACTTGAAATCTGCGCCGATTCGATCGAGGGCGCTTTGGCGGCCGCCGAGGGTGGTGCCGACCGCGTGGAATTGTGCACGAACCTATCGGAGGGCGGAACCACGCCCAGCGCGGCCAGCATCGAACTGACCCGCCAACGGCTCCGCATCGGTCTGCACGTGCTCATCCGCCCGCGCGGGGGTGATTTCTGTTATTCCGACCTGGAGTTCGAGGCCATGAAACGGGACATTGCTTTCGCCCGAGCCGCGGGTGCCGACGGCATCGTCGCGGGCGTATTGCGGACGGACGGGCGCGTGGACACCGACCGGACGGCCGCACTGATTGCGGTGAGCCGTCCGCTCTCCTTTACCTTCCACCGCGCCTTCGACCTGACCGCCGATCCCCACCACGCCCTCCGGGAATTGCTCACGCTGGGCGTGGACCGTCTGCTCACGTCCGGCCAGTCGGCCTCGGCACCCGAAGGCGCCGATCTGCTGACCGAACTGGTTGACCTGGCCGGGAACCGGCTGGTGGTGATGCCCGGCGGCGGGGTGAATGAACAAACCATCGGCCTCTTGCGGATGAAAACCGGCGCCCGGGAATTCCATTCGTCGGCGCGAAGCGTGCGGGAGAGCCCGATGACCTACCGCAATCCGCGCGTGGCCATGGGCGCCAACAGCCAGGAATACGCCTGGTCCGTGGTGGACGCCGGGCGGGTGCGGGCCATCCGACGGGCGGCGGAAGCGTAGGGAGCGGCACCCGTCCCCATCCAACGAAGTAGGCATCGCAAAACGCACGCCTCCGGGCAGGTAGTTTGTCGGACCGATACCGTATTTTCAACCAGCCCTTCCCCTACGGGATAAAACAAATCGTTGATTTATAATTATTTGCAAATTATTTCGTCCGAAGTTGTGATTTTCGATTTCTTTCTGCGAATAATGGTCAATCGAATGATGACACAACTTTGCTACCAGACAAGGACCGATTCGCCGCAATGATCAGAGCCAACAGGAAAATCCTGTACAAGATCATTCGTGCTTATTGCAAAGACCAGGAGGACCGGCAAGACCTGGAACAGGAAATCATTATTCAACTTTGGAAGTCATTCAAGACCTACAATGATCAGTTCAAGTTATCTACGTGGATATACCGGATAGCCTTGAACGTGGCCATATCACACTACAGAAAAGATATCAAGAGAAAAGAAAAAACCATTCCCCTGAGCGATACCCTCTTCCAGGCAGTAGACGACCAAGAAGCCACCGAAGCGTTGGACAATAATCTTGAGCTTCTGCACGCGTTTATTAACCAGTTGGACAGATTAAACAAGGCCCTTATGATCCTTTATTTGGAAGGTAACAGCTACAAAGATATTGCTGAAATACTGGGAATTTCGGAATCGAACGTTGGAACGAAGATCAATCGAATCAAAAAAATGCTCAAGGAAAAATTCTCCACCCAACAAACCCACCCCCGATGGAACTGAGCGATCTGGAAAAGCTATGGAAAGAAAATGACCAAAAGCTGGAAAGAAGCATCAAGCTGAATGAAAAGCTTCTCACTAAACTGAACGTCGATGCCGCCGTAGGTGAGTTGAATAAATCATTAACGATATTCATTCTGGGAAGAAATCTCGCTTTTATATACTTTATTATATCCGTGGTTCTTTCTTGTACGGTGATTACAAAACCTGTCTATTCCA
>JACMKY010000676.1 GCA_014379925.1 Cytophagales bacterium
CCGGGAAGTGATAGGTGAGGCCGTCAGCCACTGTCTGCCCACCTCGGTGGTAGAGTTGGGAGAAGGGTAGGTAGGCCAACCAGCGGCAATGCTCCAACAACTGAGGGGCGACGTCTGGGCCAGTTGGCCGTTTGATGGCGGGGACGGTGGCAAGTGCAACCCGGCGATTCGGAGCCAGTTCCTCTATTCGAAGACGATGAAGCCCGCGGCAGGAACGGTAAGCCTGGCCGACAACCCGTTTCTGGGTTCTATTGGGGCCTGGGTGCCGATCTGTGCCAGGTCCGTTGAGTAAATGCAGGTGAGCAAATCTCCTGGCTTATGGAGCGAGGCATCAATGGTGACCCAGGCGGTCCTGGCTTGGTCAGGATCCGTGTTAATGGCCAGGACCAGTTCCTCACTACTCAGAATCCTTGACCAGGGAACGATGGAACGGATCTGGCCATCGATCATTTCCGGCAGACCAAAATGCTGCCCATCACCGGCGATGGGGCGCAAGAACTGACGGCCACGACGCAACACCGCTTTTTCCCTCCGAAGTTTCAGAATCTTGGACAGTTCCTGGTAAACCGGGCCGCTTTCGTCGAAGAAATGCGCGCCCTTGCTTTCAAAAGAGCCAAAACTGCCGCCGAACATCGCCTCGCGAATGTAGCGGTCAGCGCCATCCCCGTCTCCGTGCCCATTGAAACGTTGTTCGGAGCCATAGTAGATGCAAGGTATACCAAGTGTGGTTACATTGAGCGCCAAGGCATTCAAGGCCAACTTAGTTGCATTAGGGTCGGCGGCAAAGCGCGCTTTATTAACTCCTTTACTCACCTGGTCATGGTCATTAAAGAAGGTGACAACCTTGTTGCGGAACCAGCTATGGGTACCCTTGCCAATCAATTCGGAATTGCGAAAGAGACTGAAGTAGTCGTTGGGATTGCTCAAGCCCTTGGCCAGGAACTCCAGTTTGCCGGGAATATCGTCGATGCCCAAGGCCGCATCCAGCCCCGTCAATTCCAACAGTTCAAAGGCAAAAGAGCGTCCTCCGGTGATCTCACCGATCAGTAGGAAGTTGTCTTTGCCAATGCGCTGAGCGAATTCGTGAATCACCGAACCAAAGAAGCGGGTGGCTCCCGGGTCCATGTGCTTGACGGTATCGATGCGAAAGCCATCAAGATCGGCAAAGGCAATCCAATACTTGTATACCTCACACAAATCCAGGAGTGCCGGCGAGGGAACGTAATTATCCACGCCACCTACCCCGTGGTGCACGTCCTTCAGATCAAAGAAATCACCCTCACGAAATTCCGGATCGTGGTCGAAATTGGCGATGCGGCCCTTTTGGGTGTAATAGCGGGGATTCTGGAACTCAACCGGCCAGACTGCCCCATCTGCACCGGGAAAACCCGGGGGATTGGATGGATCAGTCCTCGTGAACGGTATGGTAGGCAGACCGTGCTCGTCGTTGAATCCCAGTACCGGATACAAATTATTGTCCCAGCGCGGATCGAAGTTCCCGTTTTTATCCTTGTAGTTGGGCTGACGAGTAGGATCGTGGCCAAAGACATTGCCCACGTGATTGAGAATAATGTCCAGAATGACAAAGATGCCATTGTCGTGGGCGATCTTCACCAAGTCCTTGAACGCTTGGTCAGTGCCAAATGCAGGATTTACCCGCAAGAAATCCTGGATGCCGTAGCCGTGGTAAGTCGGCTGAAAACTCACCTGCTTCAGCACCGGGCTAATCCAGACGGCCGTGATACCTAGCCGCTTCAAGTAACCAATCTTGCTGGCCAACCCTTTCAGGGTGCCTCCTACGTATTTATTTCCGGCCTCACGCCACGCAAGGGCATCCGCCTGATTTTGAATGGCGTTTTGGTTATTGGCCGGGGTGAAGAGCGGCGTGCCGCCGCTGGTTACCACATCACCGGCAACGTCTTTGTATCCCGTTTCCCGGTTGTCGGAAAAGCGATCAACCAGCAGAAAATAGAGTACGTGATCTTCCCACGCCACGGGCGATTGATGAAATCCACCCGGAGAAATCAGCGACTTTAAGTTCAGTTCGGACAGTTGTTTCACGGCCATTGTTGGCTTTTCAGGTTTGACAAGGTCCGTATTTTTGTTTCCTCACGAAAATACCACGGTGCCTGACCAGTACTGCAATGCCCGTATAATTCACCAATTAAGGTCGTTACGAGGCTACATGCCAATGCTCTTGACCGTTTCGTCTTTTAGGAGCTTATCCAACTCCATGAGTTGCTTGGTCAGATCGCCCGACAGTTCCTCGTACACTTTGTAGGACGCGTCGGTTGGCTTGGCGTCACCAGTTTCTACGCTGCGCCAAAGGGCCGCTAATCGGTTGTTGAGTTTAATGGGAAAATTGAGCGGGTCCTGGTTACTCTGATTGCGAATCTGATACAGATTTTCCTCAACAATGCTCAGTTGCTCCAGGAGTTTTTTGTTCTTTGGATCACTGGGTTGTTTGCTGATTTTTTCTTTTATCGAACGAATCTGGATGACCGCATCATTGGCCTGACTGGTTTTATCCCGCAATTTCATGGCCAGTTGAAACTGGGCCTGCACATCCGTTGACGTAACGTTTTTAAGCCGGGGATCGAGTCTGATCTCGAACGGATGCGTGATGGTTTTGTCGCCAACGGTGAGCCGGGCCTGGTAGTTGCCCGCCGGAGCCAGGGGGCCGAGGGTAGGCCGGGCTCCCCACATGATCATCCCTTTAAACTCCGTGGCACCCGGGTACCGAAGATCCCACTCGAAGCGGTTTAAGCCGGCCTTGGTCGTCGGTGGTTTTACTTTAGGAATTCTGGCATCTTCTTCCGCGCTGCCTTCCACCTTTTCGTTGGTTGGCTTGTCGCCCTCAAAAGTCTGGATTACCTTGCCTTCCGCGTCCAGAATCTCTACTTTCACCTTCGTCGCCTGTTTCGCCAAGTGATACTGGAGCACGGCGTTCTGAACCCGGCGAACGGCGTAGTAGGGCTTGAAGAAATGAACATCGGCCCCGGCTACTGCGGGGGTATACTCCCGAACGGGTGCCACATCATCCAGCACGTACGCCGAACGACCGTGCGTACCGATCACGATGTCTTTTTCGGTAACGATCAAATCCGATACCTGCGCGTCCGGCAGATTCAATTGCAACGGGCTCCAGCCATCCCCGTTGTTAAACGATACCCAGGCACCGTGTTCGGTACCGGCGTAGAGCAAACCGGGGCGCGTGATGTCTTCCCGAACGGTATGAACGTAATCATCCGCCCGAATGCCGGTGATGATTTTCTTCCAGGTTTTCCCGTAATCGCCGGTTCGCCAGATGTACGGCGTTCGGTCATCCATCTGGTAGCGCTTGGCGGCTACGTACGCGGTACCCGGTTGGTGCCGCGATGCGTCGATGATGCTGACGCGGGTGTGCTTCGGCATATCCGGCGGGGTAACGTTCTGCCAGCTTTCGCCGTGGTTGCGGGTAAGGTGGATCAAGCCGTCATCCGAACCCGCCCATATGGTGTTGACATCGTGGTAGGAAGGCGCCAGGGCGAATACCGTGGCGTAAATTTCGGGGCCATTCATGTCCATCGTAATCACCCCCCCGCTTTTGCCCAGCGTTGCCGTATCGGCCAGGGTTAAATCCGGGCTGATTTTTTTCCAGCTTTGTCCTTCGTTGGTGGTTACCCACACGTGCTGCGAACAAACGTAGAGCCGGTTGGGGTCTTTGGGCGAGAAGACGATGGGGTAGGTCCACTGCCAGCGCTCGGGCAGGGCACTGGCCGGTTCACCCGAGAAGAAACGAGGGTACACCTGCACGTCCCGCGTTTGGCCCGTAGCCCGGTCATAACGAGTCAGCAACGCCCCCTGGCTACCCGCGTAAAAAACATCCGGGTTTTTAGGATCCTGGGTGATGTACCCGCTTTCGCCCCCGCCCA
>JACMKY010000677.1 GCA_014379925.1 Cytophagales bacterium
CAAGAAAGCCGGCACCCTCCGCAGCATGCGCGACTGCGAGGAAATGGGCGTGGACCCGCGGATGGTGATCGTGGACCACAACAACGAGGAAACCGTGAAGGACGTGCTGGACCGGGGTTTCTGGGCGGGATTTACCATTTACCCCTTCACCAAGATGGGCAACGAGCGGATGGTGGAGGTTGTCCGGCAGTACGGTTCCGAACGCATCCTGGTCAACAGCGCCGCCGACTGGGGCATTTCCGATCCGCTGGCCGTGCCGAAAACCGCCGCCCTGATGCGCGAACGGGGCATTCCCGAAGAATCCATCCGGAAAGTGTGCTACCAGAACGCGCTGGACGCGTTCGGGCAAAGCGGCCAGATGAACGAGCGCGACTGGCTCGAGGCCCCCGCCATCGACCAGAGCCACAAGTTCTCCGGCAGCACCATCCTGCGCGGTGGCCAGGCGCCCAAGGTGGAAACTACCCCTTCCAACATCATCCAGTGAAACGTACCGTGAACCTGATGCCTTACCTGCGGCTGATGCGACCGGCCAATCTCGTCACCGCCGTAGCCGATATTCTGGCGGGGTTTGCGGCTTCTTCCGGTGCCTTGTTCATCATCCCGCTCGTGGTGGAGGAAACCGGCTTGTTGGATGCGGGTACGTTGGCAAAAAATCTCCTGCTGCTGTCTTTATCCACCATTGGCCTCTACGGCGGCGGCGTGGTTTTCAACGATGTGTTTGATGCCGAACTAGACGCCGTTGAACGGCCGGAAAGATCCATTCCCAGCGGAAAGGTAAGCAAGGAAAGCGCCGCCATTCTGGGTATTTACCTCACGGTCGCGGGCATTATCCTGGCCTTTCTGGTATCCGCTACCAGCGGCCTGATTGCCCTCCTGGTTGCCATTCTGGCCATCGGGTACGACAAGTGGGGAAAACACACGCCCCTGGGGCCGATCAACATGGGTCTCTGCCGGGGAGGAAACCTGCTGTTGGGCGTCAGTGGCTCGGTTGCCGTTCAGGGTTGGACCGCCCCCACCACGGTGCCGCCGTACCTGGTCATTCCCATCCAGGCGTTTTGGCCGCTCGCCCTCATTCCCGTTGCCTACATCGCCGCCATCACCACCATCAGCCGGGGAGAGGTGCACGGGGGAAGCAAGAACGCGCTTTACCTGGCTTTCGGACTCTACGGGTTGGTGATCCTGGCCATTGCGGGCTTGAGCAAGGAGAGTCCGTTTCCGATCTGGCAGAGCCTGCCCTTCCTGGCCCTGTTCGCCCTCCTGATTTTTCCGCCGCTGATCCGCGCCTCCCGGGACCGGCAGCCGCGCCACATCGGCTTGGCGGTGAAGGCCGGCGTGATTGCCCTCATCGCCATGGACGCGGCCATGGCGGCCACTTTCGCCGGCTGGGTCTACGGATTGGCCGTGCTGGCGCTGCTGCCCCTCTCCCGCCTGCTGGCCAGGGCATTTGCCGTAACCTGAAGCGGTTGGGAATCACGAATTATAAATTATTGGCCGGCTTTCCCGGCGTACGGATTTCTTAAGGTAAACCTCCCCTATGAAAAAATTTTCGATTGAACGTTTGTCCTTCGGCACCCTGAGCGAACTGCCAAATTCCTGGCAAAACCAGGATTACCGGGAACTGTTTAGAAAGATGAACTACGACAATCCGGATGAGCTGAAGGATTCCGAATTGAAAGAGATGTGCCTGATGTCGTTTACCGACGTGGAGCCCGATGAAGCGGCTCAAATCGTTTTGGCGTACCTGTTCAGGGAGGCATTGACCGAAGGTCAGATCGAAAACCTGGCGCCTCAAATGATGACCGAGAAACTCTGGGAAGAATACCCCGAATTGTCGCTCCACGAAGGTTTCTTCAAAGCCACCCAACTGTTGTACGCGGCCTACAACGGAAAATTTCCGAGAACCGAGGCGGTGCGGTTTCGCATCAGGCTGACGGCGGAAGACGGCGGAGACCTTGCCATTTTTGATGCGCATCCGGAGGCGCCGCTGGTGAGACTCCTTGCCCAGGGCATGTCCGGCAGTGCTTTGATCAACCGCCTGTTTAGCCACCAACTGGAGGGTGCCCGCTTCGACGAAGCCAAGCACATCCTCTGGCAGCTGGACACCATTGAAAAAGAAAAGGACCACGTTGTTTTTGAAGTTACCAGTTCTTCCTACTGGCTGGATGATTTCAAGTACGCGGATTCCTACCAGGCAACCACGCACGAAGACAGCGCAAGTACCCCGGAAAATTGATTTTCCGCCAGCCGTACGGTGGTTCTAAAAGTGCTTTATCAAAGGCATCACCTCGGCTCCCACCGGTATAGTCGGCATTACGTATCAATTCGAGGGAACCGGCTCGGTCGATTATTGCCGTTTCACCCGTCCGAATGGGGAGGTTGTCTTTGCGGATGATTTTAATACCCCCTAGCGGAATGGAGAGAAGAGTTAGGGCTGATGTGGAACGGTGAGGTTTAAAAACGTCATTGATTCCACTTGACCGCTTATGCAGAAAAGCGTTTTTTAAAAGCACAGATAACTACTTTACTCTTAAATATTTAGGGGTTACACACCGGCCCTGTGTAGATGGGCTGATGAGTAGCGTCGCTGCAATGATCGACGGATGAGTTGGTAATGGCTTGCGCCCCGAATCACGTTCCCTGGTAGTGGCTGCCCCTGACCCCCTCGTTGAGGCGTCGGACTTCATCCGAAATCTCGATCAGCAAACGGGAATCCTGTTCAATGCCGTTGCCTACCACCACCACATCCGCCCCGGCCTCGAAGGCGGCGACGGCTTTTTGCGCCGAATTGATTCCTCCCCCCACGATCAGGGGCGCTTCCACGCTCTGGCGAACCGCTTCGATCATCCGGGATGACACCGGATTCAGGGCGCCGCTGCCCGCGTCGAGGTAGATGAGCCGCATACCCAGCATTTCGCCGGCCATGGCGGTGCAGGCCGCGATGGCCGGCTTGTCGTGCGGCACGGGCGTGGTATTGCTGATGTAGGAAACCGTCGTCTGGCGGCCGCTTTCCACCAGGATGTAGCCGGTAGAAAGAATCTCCAGGTTGCTTTTCTTCAGGAAGGGAGCGGCCACTACGTGCTGGCCAATCAGCAGGTCGGGGTTGCGGCCCGAAATCAGGGAAAGCAGCAGGATGGCGTCGGCGGCCGGATCGATGTGCAGGTTGCTGCCCGGAAAGAGAATGACGGGCACCGAGCAGAAATCCTTGATGGTCTGGATGAGGGAAGTGGTGGAATAGCTGGTAATGAGGCTGCCCCCAATGAAAAAAAAGTCAATCCGGGGGGTTGCCTGCGAATTGACTTTGCTTGCCGTTCCCGCGCGAAGGATGGCTAGGCAAGTGGTGGCATCAACTTTATCAGGGTCCAGCAGCACCGCAAACGATTTCCGGCCGGCCTGCTTACTCCCGGTGATCCGTTGTAAAACCCCCGTCTGTGTCATCTTTTTTGTTGCGCGCCAGGACCTCCTGCAATTTCCGCTGGGCCATCGTTATCAGAAAAGTAGCAATGTATTTTTTGATGTTGCGCGATAGGAAGGACTCTTCCTTGCGACGCGGTACAGTCAGGGCGTATTGGTTTTCGTAGCGGGGTCCGCTCGGCGCGTATTCCTCCGGCGGATACGCCAAAGCCAGGTTTTTCTTTCTCCGGTTGCGGGTCAACAACCGTACCAGCAGAAAGGAGAAAGTAAGCGCCCCCCCAACCACGATGGCCAGCTTGCTGACCTGTCCGGCGTTTTGCTTCAGGATATCCATTTGCTCCTCAATGGCTTGCTTATACCGCTCGGTGTCGCGGTGCAGTGCCTCCTTGCGCGACAGGATATTGATGTTTACGTCTTCAGAACTCATAAAAAGGGGAATTTAGGGTAGGTGAATTACGGAAAAGAGACCTTCGGGCAGGTCGTCTCAACGGGAGATCATTCCGCCGCGGCAACCTCGTTTTGCAGCGTCGCTTTGCGGGCTTCTTCCTTGAACATGGCGGCCATGATCCTGGCTTTAACGGTTGCGTTGTCGCGGAGGGCAAAGGCGATCAGCAGCATCACCAGGAAGAAACCGGCCATAACGAAGAATCCGGCGAAGGAACTGTCCAGCCATTCGTTGAACAGCAGCGCCAGGGCCAGGCTGAGGAAGATGAAGAAAAACAGGGCGAATATCAGCAGGGCTACGATCCGCACCGTGGCAATGATGCCTTCGGTGATGGACTCCTTGGTTTCAAACTTGAAAAGGTCGATCCGGGCTTCTACGTACTTGCGGAGATTGTCGAATAAATCCTGGGTATTCAGTAAGCTCATAACAGTTGAGAGAAAGAGGTTTAGAGGGGTTTTAAGGGATTGTCGGCGTTGGTACGCATACGAAAGTCTTTTACTTAGGTTGGGATAGCGACCGATTTCCGCCCCGAAAATTTTCGTTCAATGAATCCGGCGCTCCCTCCTAGGCGTCGCTGGCATCGCCCACCTCGTTGCCGGGCAGGACGAAGTCCCTGGGCTGCGGAAGGTCGCGCAGACTATTGATGCCGAAGTACTCCATGAACCGATAACCCGTCCCGTACAGGATCGGCCGACCCGCCGTTTCGGATTTACCCTCCACGACAATCAACTCCTTGTCGAGCAGTTTCTGGATGGCATAATCGCAATTCACCCCGCGGATGCGCTCGACTTCGGTTTTGGTAACGGGCTGCTTGTAGGCAA
Organism: Cytophagales bacterium; assembly: GCA_014379925.1. GTDB lineage: Bacteria > Bacteroidota > Bacteroidia > Cytophagales > ES-bin-26 > ES-bin-26. Next base: position 4,678 of record JACMKY010000677.1, read on the forward strand.
TGATCGCCATCGTTTCGAGGGCGGAAACCGAGAGCCGCTTTTTGGTCCGTTGCTTGAGAAAAATCCGGATGCTGTCCTGGTAGGCGGACTTGGTAAGGAACTGATACCCCTCGGCTATCCGGTAAACCTGAAAACAGTAGGCATCGGATTCGTACTTAGACAACAGACGCCGCAGGGCTGCTTCAACCTCCCCGGGGGGGATTTCCGCCCCGAGCAGCTCCGTCAGACAAGCTTGTATTTCGGGGAGCTTGATGGGGGAAGGCGCGCAAAAAATGAGCGCCTCCACGTGGTTTTGCAAGAAACTCAAAAGGGAACCTAAGTCAACCGGTCAACTGGATTTTTTCAGTTTGGCCTCGATGGAATGCTGGGTGTGGGGCACTGCCCGAAGCCGTTCCTTGGGAATCAACTTGCCGGTATCCACGCAGACTCCGTAGGTGCCGTTCTTGATGCGGATCAAGGCGAACTCCAACTGCTGCGTAAACTTCTGCAAACGGGCCGCCAACTGACTCAGGTTTTCCTTTTCCGTGGTATCCGCCCCGTCTTCCAGCAACTTGGACGTTCCGGAGGTGTTGTCGGTACCGCTGTCATTGCGCTTGCTCAGCGCTTCCTTGATGTAATTGAGTTCCTTTTTGGCTTGATTCAGCTTGTGGGAAATCAAAACCTGAAATTCCCTTAGTTCTTCCTCCGAGTAACGTAGATTCTCTTCTTGGTTGCTCACTTTCATCATCTTCCAGTGGGTTTACACGAATGAAAATTGCATAAATGAAGTATAAGTCCTTCTCCTCTGACTCCTGCCCCTGACTCCCGCCGGTAATCGCGGTGCAAAATTAAAAAGTAAACTTCAAAAGAAAAAACATCCGGGCGGATAAACCTACTTTCTCCGCCGCAGTTCCGGCCGAGGGTCCCGGTTGGTTTCTCCCGCCGCCCACCAATTACGCCGAAACCGGGTTGGCCACGGCGGCCAGAACGCGTTGACGGTTGAACCCAAAACTTCCGTGTTTCGTACTGAATAGGAAATAAGGGCAAATTGTAAGCGGACAAACGCGGTTTTTTGCTTGGTTTGCTTTCCGTTCCGTTCGCTTTCGTGTCTTTCGCAAAAATGGAGCCGGATAAAAAGCCCATCCGTAAGGGCTTCTCACTCCGCCCTACCAACTGCCGGGAGGCCAGCCGAACGGAAGCCAGCCTGCTGGTGCAGGGGATGTCAATTGTGTAACCGCCAGGAGTGGCTTTCCATCGCTTACCTTCACCCAATCCGCGTGACTTCATCGGAACAGTACCAGCAACGGCAACGGCGATTTGAGCAATCGGCCCGGGAATACGAAACAAAATACCGCTTCATCTCCTGGCTCCGGGTGTTTTTGTTCGTTGCGGGCGGGGCCACCACCTGGTTTCTCTACCAACGGACGGGTGGTTGGCCCGCGCTGGTCGCCGCGGGGGGGTTTATGGCCGCTTTCGTGGTCAGCCTGCGGAGGCACAACCAGGTCGAACGCCGGCGCAACCACTGGCAGTTTCTTGCCTACCTCAACGGCGACGAAGCGGGCCGGACGCAAAACCGGTTCGTCCGGCCAGAAACCGGAGAGACCTACGCGGAAACCGGACATTTCTACGCCGATGACCTGGATGTATTCGGCAACCATTCCCTCTTCCGCCTCCTCAACCGGACGCACACGTTTGGCGGCGCTCAGAAACTGGCCGGGTGGCTCAAAGGGGCCGCTGCTGCCGATCAGATCACCGCCCGGCAACGGTCGCTGACCGAACTGGCTCCCAAGCTCGAATGGCGGCAGCAGTTGGAGGCCGAAGCGATGCACTACCGCGAGGTGAACCAGCCCACGTCCGCGTTGCTGCAGTGGATGGCGGCTCCGGCCGCCGACGGAAGCCTGGTCGGGATGCGGGTGCTGCGCTTGCTGCCGCTCCTCACCATTCCTCTGCTGCTGGCCTGGGCCGTCGATGCGCTTTCCTTCCGGGTGGTCTTTTGGTTCCTGCTCGGGCACCTGCTGGTGCTGGGACGGATTTTCCGGTCGGTGAAGGAAATTACTGAAAAGACGGTCACCGTTTCCAAAACGCTGCTGGCCTACGCAAACGTCCTGCGGGTGATTGAGGAAGAGGCATTTGATGCGCCCGAACTGCGCGCGCTTCAGTCCGTCTTGCGCTCCCCGGCAAGGGGTGCGTCCCGGGCCATCGGGGAATTTGCCGTCGTGCTGCAGAACCTGAACTACCGCAACAACCCGTATTTCTACCTGCTCGTGGGCATCCCTACGCTGTGGGACCTGCAGTTTTTGATTCGGACGGAGGAGTGGAAAAAACGGCACCGGTCCGACCTGCCGCGTTGGGTGGACGCCCTGGCCGAGTGGGAAGCCCTCAACAGCCTGGCGGGTTTTGCCTTCTCAAACCCCGGTTTCGCGTTTCCCGTCATCAGTGCCGAACCGATCGAATTGCACGCCCGCGGGTTGGGACACGTGCTGATCGGCGCGGAAAAAAGGGTGGCCAACGACGTGGCGTTGCGCGGCCCGGGAAAAACCCTCGTCATCACCGGCTCCAACATGTCGGGGAAAAGTACCTTCCTGCGAACCGTGGGCGTCAACACGGTCCTGGCGCTGGCGGGTGCGCCGGTGTGCGCGGAATTCTTTACCGTTTCGGTGATGCAGGTGTTTACGAGCATGCGCACGCAGGATTCGCTGGCGGAAAGCGTATCTTCCTTTTACGCGGAACTGAAAAGGCTGAAGCAACTCATCGAATTCACCGCCCAACCCCAGCCCGTACTTTACCTGCTGGATGAAATACTGAAGGGCACCAACTCGCAGGACCGCCACCACGGCGCCAAGGCACTCATCCGGCAGTTGCACCGGCAGCAGGCGTCGGGCTTCGTCTCCACGCACGACCTGGAATTGGGCCGGATGGCCGATGAGCACCCGGAATGGGTGGCCAACTACAGTTTTAACAGTGAACTGATCGGCGATCAGCTTCATTTTGACTATACCCTCTACCCGGGACTTTGCCGCAGTTTCAACGCCAGTCAACTCATGAAACAAATCGGCATCGAGATGTGAGCGGGGTAGTATTCATGGCTGTGCCCGGCCACAAGGGGTTGGCCGGTTTCGGGTAAAATGCGCCCCGCTGTTTCGCCAGCTGCGGCACCCGCGCTGCGGATTACGGTTGGTGAACCCGGAGGCCCCGGTGCGGGTGCGGAAGTACCGCGCTGGAAGGGGAGATCAACAGTTAGTCGGACAAGAATTACGCCCGGGCGGAAGGCTTCCCCGCAGAAGGTCGGAATTACGGTAGTGGTAACTAATAGTTGATATCTGATTTTTCAAACTTTACTCATATTGTACTCATAAGCCCAAAGTTTGAAATGAAGATTGAGCATATATTCTTTTTTAGAAAAGGA
>JACMKY010000678.1 GCA_014379925.1 Cytophagales bacterium
ATGATGACCACCTTCGCCATGATTCTGGGAATGTTGCCATTGGCATACTCGCACAGCCCCGGCTCGGAGTTTAAAAACGGCATGGCCTGGGTGCTTATCGGCGGCCTGACGAGTTCGTTTCTGTTCACCCTGTTTCTGGTGCCGAACGTGTATTGGGTCGTGGATCGGTTACAAGCTAAAGTCAGGCGATTAATGGGCAATGAGGAAAAGAGCAGTAAGGTAGTATGACGTCCCCAAAAATTGGAGTCATTGCCTCCTGAGGAATCCGGGTGCTTCGTTCAGAAGTTATCCAGTCTTACCAAACTCAGTAGCTTTCAACGATGAGCTGACCGGGAGAAAAGGACAACCTTTTTTCGGACCCTATCCAACCAAAACACCCAATCCCCTGACCTACCGGATCAGGGGACTGGAAAACCCGTTCATCGGGAACGTCCCCGGCGCGGGAAATCAGCGGATGGGTTGCTGGAAGACGCTACCGGCGTGCGTTACTTCAAAGGCACCGCCGCTGGCCCGCACCTTCGACAAGTCGTATACCTTGCGGAAGTTACCTGGCTCGTCGATCTGCTCGGAGAAAATGCGGTTGTTTTGGGCATCGTAAATGGTAACCGTTACGGGTTGAGCGCGGTCGCCCAGTACACTCAATTCGTACCGGGTGCTTTCGGCCAGCGCGTTTACGTTTACCTTCAGTTCGGACTGCCGCCCGGCCGTTTCTGATGAGGATGCCTCCCCGTACTGAAGCGTCTTGGTCGTTTTGCCACTGGCATCCGTTATTTGGATGGTGTACTCACCGCTGGGTAGTCCGCTGAAGTTGTAGGGACGGGCAAAGCCGCCGGCTACGTTCCGGATGCGGTCGGTGAGCAGCAAGGTTCCCCGCTCGTCGTAAATGGAAACGCTCACGATTCCCTCGCTGGTGGACAGGTAAATGAGGCGGTATACGGCGTCCTTGTCCGACTTTTCAATGCTCATCTCGGCTTTGGCACCGGCGGCGTTGTCGTCTTCACAATCGTTGGCAAAACCCTGGAAGCTCAGGACCATGAACAAGGAAGCAAGCGTCATTTTCAATTGTTTCATAAAGCTGGTTGTACGAGTACGATTGGTTGAACGGCACAAAGTTGCACCCAATCACCCCACATCCGGTAACCGCCCCGGGGCGCTTCTTTACGGATGTAGGAGAATACCCGATTGTGAATTATTCAAGGTGAGGCGTTTCCGGATCGGGCAACCATCGCCGAAGGGTCAGCTTGAAAACATTCTATTTGATTACAGGGCGTAATCCACCGTTTACGGGGGTTTCGGGCCGTGATACCGAATAAAATAAGGGTACGAAGCTGCTTAACCGGGAACTCGATTGCGGAATACGGCGGAAAAATCAGCCGACAGGGGGCCGGGAGGTGGATATCCGGCAGGTGGTTTTTGCCCGAAGCGTCACTCAAATAAACGCTTGAACCGGCACCGTCTTTCTTCATTTTGTGGTAACCTTACTCCGCCGACGGAGGAAAGTTCGGGCCGGTTCCGTTTAGCACTATTCTTTTTCTGGTTGGTCGGGTCCATCCGCTACCCGTACACCTTCTTCTGGGCCGACAGCAGGGTGTTTTGCAGGAGGGCAGCGATGGTCATCAGGCCCACGCCGCCGGGAACGGGCGTGATGTAGCTGGCCCTGGGAGCTACCTCGTCGAATCGCACGTCGCCCTTGAGTGCAAAACCCGATTTCCGGGTGGCGTCGTCTACCCGGGTCAGCCCCACGTCGATCACAACGGCGCCGGGCTTGACCATATCGGCGGTGATGAAGCCCGGCTTGCCCAGCGCGGCGATCAGGATGTCGGCCTGGCGGGTCAGTTCGGCGATGTCGGGCGTTTTGCTGTGGCACAACGTGACGGTGCAGTTGCCGGGGTAGGCATTGCGGCCCATCAGCAGGCTCATCGGCAGGCCCACGATCTGGCTGCGGCCCACCACCACGCAGTGCTTGCCGGCGGTCGGGAGTTGGTAGCGCTCCAGAAGCTGAAGAATGCCGAAGGGCGTGGCTGAGATGAAGGCGGGCAAGCCCTTGGCCATCCGCCCGATGTTGACGGGATGAAAACCGTCCACGTCCTTGGACGGCGAAATGCGTTCGGTTACTTTTTCCACCGAAATGTGGTCCGGCAGCGGCAGTTGCACGAGCAGGCCGTCCACGCCCGGGTCTTCGTTGACCGCTTGCACCGCCCCGAGCAGTTCGGCCTCCGAGATGGCGGGCGGGTAGCGGAGCAGGGTCGACTGGAATCCCACTTCCCCGCACGATTTGACCTTGCTGGCCACGTAGGTTTCGCTGGCGCCGTGGTTGCCCACCAGCATGGCCACCAGGTGCGGCGGGCGTTGACCGCGTTCCTGCATGAGCGCTACCGCCGCCGCAATGTCGTTCTTGATGGCCTGGGCCGTGGTTTTTCCGTCGAGTAATCGGGCGGTGGCCCCGTTGATCGCTTGGTCCATGCGTGCGTTGGTGGGTGAAGTCCCAAAAATCCGCTTTTTATTCGAAAACCCACCCGGGAACGCGTTTAAAACTACCGATCGTCCTAGCTTTGGCCCCTCGTCGACCCGTCAAAATCTTCTCCACCCATGACCCAACCGCATTCCCGGCTAATCGCCAACGAACTGAACGTGTCCGCCGCCCAGGTCGATGCCACCGTGGAACTCCTGGACGGGGGCGCCACCGTGCCGTTCATTTCCCGCTACCGCAAGGAAGCCACCGGCAGCCTCGACGAGGTGTTCGTGGCGGCCATCCGCGACCGCATCGGGCAACTGCGGGAGTTGGACAAACGCCGCCAGGCCATTCTGAAATCACTCCGGGAGCAGGGCAAAGCAACGGCGGAACTGGAGGCAAAGATTGGGCAAGCCTCCACGATGGCCGTCCTGGAAGACCTCTACCTTCCCTTCAAACCCAAGCGCCGCACCCGCGCGGCCGTGGCCCGGGAGCGGGGGTTGGCGCCGTTGGCCGAGAAAATCTTCGGGCAGACAAGCTTTGCCGTGGCCGCCGAAGCCGCCCGGTTTGTGGACGCCGAACGGGACGTGAACAGCCCGGAAGAAGCCTTGGCGGGCGCCCGCGACATCGTGGCCGAATGGGTGAACGAAAACCCCGACGCGCGCGCGGCCCTGCGGAACCTGTTTTGGAAAAAAGGCCGGCTGAAAACGCGGGTCATCGCGGGCCAGGAAGCGGCCGCCCAGAAGTTTAAGGACTATTTCGAGTGGGAAGAACCCCTGGCTCCGGCTCCCTCCCACCGCGTGCTGGCGATGCGCCGGGGCGAAAAAGAAGGGTTTCTGACGCTCGACGTGGCCCCGCCGGAGGAAGATGCCCTGGCCGAACTGGAAAACCGCTTCGTTGCGGCCCGCAACGAGGCCGCCGGGCAAGTAAAACTGGCGGTGAAGGACGCTTACAAACGCCTCTTGCAGCCTTCGATCGAAACGGAAATCCGGCTGGCCGCCAAGCAAAAGGCCGACCAGGAAGCCATCCGGGTGTTTGCCGAAAACCTGCGCGGGTTGCTGCTGGCCGCGCCGCTGGGACAAAAGAACGTGCTGGCCCTCGATCCTGGTTTCCGGTCGGGTTGCAAGCTGGTGGTGCTCAACCGGCAAGGCAAGCTGCTGCACGAGGAAGTAATCTACCCGCACGAACCCCAACGCCAACTGGCCAAGGCCGGGACGACCGTTCGGGAACTGTGCACCCGGTTCGGGGTAGAGGCCATTTCCATCGGCAACGGCACGGCGGGCCGCGAAACGGAAAGCTTCGTGCAGTCGTTGTCCCTGCCCCCGTCCATCCCGGTGGTGATGGTCAACGAAAGCGGGGCCTCGGTGTATTCGGCCTCGGAGGTCGCCCGCGCCGAGTTTCCCGACCGCGACCTGACGGTGCGCGGGGCGGTGTCCATTGGCCGCCGCCTGATGGACCCCCTGGCCGAGTTGGTCAAGATCGACCCCAAGTCCATCGGCGTGGGCCAGTACCAGCACGACGTGGACCAGCCCGCCCTCCAGCAGAGCCTCGACGACGTGGTGGCGAGTTGCGTCAACGCCGTGGGCGTGGAAGTGAACACCGCCAGCCAGCCGTTGCTCACCTACGTGTCGGGGTTGGGGCCGCAACTGGCGCAGAACATTGTGGATTACCGCAACGAAAACGGTCCGTTCGAGTCGCGGGCGGCCCTGCGGAAAGTGCCCCGGCTGGGCGACAAAGCCTTCGAGCAGGCCGCCGGGTTCCTGCGCATCCGCGATGCCCGCAACCCGCTCGACCGCAGCGCCGTGCACCCCGAACGCTACGAAATCGTGCGGGCAATGGCCCGGGACCTGGGCTGTTCGGTGGAGGAATTGATCGGCAACGAATCGCGGCGCGGGCAAATTCAACCCCGGCACTACGTAACCGAGGATGTGGGCCTGCCCACCCTGACCGACATTCTGGGCGAACTGGCCAAACCGGGCCGCGATCCGCGCGCCGCCTTCGAGGCGTTCCGCTTTGACGAAGGCGTTTCGGGCGTGGAAGACCTGCGGGTGGGCATGTCCCTGCCCGGCATCGTCACCAACGTGACCGCCTTCGGAGCCTTCGTCGACGTCGGCGTGCACCAGGACGGCCTGGTGCACATCAGCGAATTATCCGACCGTTTCGTAAAAGATCCGAAGGAAGTAGTGAAAGTGCAGCAGCGGGTACGCGTGCGGGTGCTGGAAGTAGACATTGCCCGCAAACGCATTGCCTTGTCGATGAAAAGCGAAGGGGCCGCCAGACCCGCCGAGCCGCTCAGCCCGCCAAAATCTAAAAAAACCGAAGCCAACCCGGAAGAAGAACGGGATGCCACCCAGCTGAAAGCCAAACTGGACCAGCTGAAGGGAAAATTCGGGCGTTGAGGCGTTCGGGCGGACTTTTTCCGGAGGCGGCACCACCGGGTGACCGGGGGTTTGGTAATGTTATCAAAAAATAATTTTGATAATTGAACAACGTTCATTTTATTTGTATCCGAAGTCTGATCCATGCGTATTGCCGAACGGAAAGCCAGGGAAAAAGAAGACCTGAGAAATCTCATTCTTCAGGGAGCCAGAAAGCTTTTTCTACAAAAAGGCATCGAGCAAACCACGATCCGCAGCATCGCGGATGCCATTGGTTACAGTGTGGGTACCGTTTACGTGTACTTTCCCAGCAAAGACGCGATCCTGTACGCACTGCACGCCGAGGGTTTTACGCATTTGAGCGGTCAGTTTAAGGTGTTACACCACGTACCCGACCCCATGGAAAGACTAAGGGCGATGGGCAAAGTATACCTCAAGTTTGCCATGGAAAACCCGGACATGTACGACTTAATGTTCAGTGTAAAGGCTCCGATGGCGTTTTTGAGCACCATGAACGAAGAAAAGTGGAACGAAGGAAAAGCCACTTTCGATGCGCTCCGAACAACGATTGAACAATGCATGGATACCGGGCATTTCAAAGGGCATAACCTGGAGCCGCTGGCGTTTATGATTTGGAGCCTGGTGCACGGGATGAGCAGCCTCGAAATCGGGCACCGAACCAAGGGGGTTAACCTGCAGAGCCCGCTGGCTATCGTAGACCAGGC
>JACMKY010000679.1 GCA_014379925.1 Cytophagales bacterium
ACCAAGGCGGCCCGATGACGACCACCGAAGCCGAAGCGTTCGAGGGCGACGAACTGTTCGAAGCCAGCATCCGCATGCGGCAGTGGGACGAACTGGCCAAGGAGGAAAACGTGCCGACGGTGGATTTGCGCGTCTACCACGAAAAGTGCCGTCAACATTTGGAAAGAGCCGCCATTGGGCAGTGGAGCACTGAGTAAAGCAAAAGCATTAGCTTTGCATTTTCAATGCGTTTTACTTGCGGGGAGCAACCCGCGAGGCGTTTGCGTCACCGTTCCAAAGAGAAAGATAATGGCGGAAACAACCAATAAGCCCCAGGCACTGGAACCCATTCCACCGATGAAGCCTGGACAATGGAATAGTTATTCCCCAGCCGACATCAAGCGGTGGGGGGTTGAGCGTTTCCTGGATGAAGTATGCCCCAAGGAACCGGTACCCATTCCTGATTTAGGCTTCACCGAGGAAGAGAACCGGCGGATGGATGAAGTGTTAAGGGAAGAACGAGAAGCGTCGGCCAATGATCTTTGACACCAATTTGATCATTGAGCACATCCGGCGGCAACGGGTTCTACCAGCACGAGCGGTTATCCCGGTTGTGGTAGTAGGAGAACTGGAAGCCTTCGCCCTCAAGTCAGATTGGGGGTATCAAAAGGTATCGTTTATGCAAACTCTGTTCGAACGTTATCCGGTTGTGACCATTATTCGTGATCTGGCCAATATCTACGCCCGGATAGATGCCTACAGCCAAGGCAAACTCAAAGGTCAACCCATTGCGCCCGGCCTGACAGCCCGCAACATGGGTAAAAACGATTTGTGGATAGCCGCCACCGCGCTGTTCCTGGATTTGGAACTGCACACCACCGACAACGACTTCAACCACCTGCCGCCATTGGGATTGCGGCTGGCAAGGTACTGATGCGCGAAACGGAACCGTGCGTCAGGTTTCTCTGCCCGGGTCGCCTCGACCGATTGATGGAAAATGCCCTGACAACAACTTTCCGAAGCCAGCAAGCAGACCCTCACCCACCAGGGCGGCCCGATGACGGCCACCGAAGCCGAAGCATTCGAGGGCGACGAACTGTTCGAAGCCAGCATCCGCATGCGGCAGTGGGACGAACTGGCCAAGGAGCGAAACGTGCCGACGGTGGATTTGCGCGTCTACCACGAAAAGTGCTGGTGGAGAGAACAGGCAACACCGGTTGATTGGATTCACTACTTTTGCGATCACCACCCGGGGAACAAGGTGCTTCTCCGGCCTGAACCGTTCTAACTTACCAACCATGGGTTTCACGTACGCAACCATCCAACTGCTCAACACGGGTGACATTGAAGTAGCCCGGAGGGGGTACATCCCGAAGGGAGAGATCCGCCGTATGGAGGTGACGGCACTGGTAGACAGCGGGGCGATCGATCTGTGCATCAACGAAACCATCAAGCAGCAATTGGGTTTGACGGTGTTGGAAACCCATTCGGTGAAATTGGCCGACGGAACGGAGCGTTTGCTGGAAATTGCCGGTCCGGTGGACGTGCGCTTCCTCAACCGAAGCACCACGGTGCGGGCCATTGTGCTGCCCGGCGACAACGAAGTGCTGCTGGGCGCCATCCCGCTGGAAGGCATGGACGTCATCATTGACCCACTCGACCAGCAACTCAAGCTGCCCCCCGACCGCCCCTACCTGGCTCGTTCGGTGGTGAAGTAAAACCCGCCGTTAACAATCCCCTTTCCGCAATTCTTGCCGGTCCCGACTGGTTTGACTTCCAACAAAAAGCACCGTGAAAAACCTTCTCCGTTCTCTGCTGTTCGTTACCTGCCTGATTGCCGTGGGCTTCACTTTGCTGGCCAAGAAGAAGCGCGTCGTCTTCCTGGGCGATTCGATTACGCAGGCCGCCGTGCAGCCCGGTGGCTACATCAACCTGCTGCGGGAGGCAATGACAGCCGCGGGCCAGGGGGAAGCCTACGAATTCATCGGTGCCGGCATCAGCGGCAACAAAGTACCCGATTTGCAGAACCGGCTGGACAAGGACGTGCTGGCGCGAAAGCCGGACGTGGTCTTCGTCTACATCGGCGTCAACGATGTGTGGCACTTTACGCACCCTTCCACCAACGGCAAGGGCACGCCCAAAGACGTTTACGAAGCCGGCATGAACGACCTGATCAGTCGCCTCCGGAAGGCAGGAGCGCGGGTAATTCTTTGTACGCCGGCGGCCATTGGCGAGAAACACCAGGGCGATAACCCGCAGGACGCGATGCTGGATGAATACGCTGACCTCAGCCGCAAGATAGCCAAGGCCAACCAACTGCCCCTGTGTGACTTGCGAAAGGCGTTCATGGACTTTTCCAAAATCAAGAATTCCCAAAACGACGAGAAAGGCCTCCTCACCACCGACGGGGTACACCTCAACGCGGCCGGTAACGCCTTCGTCGCCCTGCAAATGATGCCGTTTCTGGTCGATTAGTCAATGGTTCACGGGCGAAAAGGGGAAGCCCTGCGTACCACGACATTCGTATCGTGCTGTCTTACAATCGCTTTTCCTTGCCAAGTGCCCTTTGCCTACTGCTTATTACCTTCCTCCACCTGCGCCCAGGCGTCGGCTACTTGGTACACCGGTCGCTGGCAGGCCTTGTTGTAACACACGTAGACGGTGGTCCGGCCATCCTGCGGGTAGCGGTCTTCCAGCAAGGGCAACTCGCTTTCCGCCGCCGCTCCGACCAGTACTTTGTTGGGAAAATAGGACTGGTCAAACTCCCGGCGGAAGCTCAGGTAGTCTTCCCCCACGATGGCGATCTCTACCGTCGGCCTGACGCGGTAGGTAAACAGGCAAGCCCAATTGGCCAGGTATTGCCCGTTGCCGAGCAGGAGCTTCTTCACCCGCGCCAGCATCCGGTCCGAGAGGTCGCGGTAGGACGGTTTGTCGAGCAACTGGCCGAGAAAGTACAGGTTGGTGGCCATCACGGAGTTGGAAGCGGGAATCACGTTGTCGAACAGTTCCTTCTTGCGGGCAATCAGCGGCTCACTGCGGGCGTCGGTGAAAAAGAATAATTCCTCTTCCGCGTCGTAGAAGTTCTCGACGACGTATTGCGTCAGTTGGTCGGCTTCGCGCAGCCACTGCGCTTCGAAGGTAGCCTGGTAGAGGTGGGTATAGGCTTCGATGACCGCGGCGTAATCTTCCAGGTACCCCGGTAGGCTGGCGCGGCCGTCCTTGTAGGTGTGCCACAGTTGCTCCCCGTTCCGCATCCGACTCCGGAGGAACGCCGCGTTGCGGGTGGCCATATTCAGGAAATCTGCTTCGCCGAACACCCGGTAGGCGTCGGTCAGCCCTTTCAGCATCAGGGCATTCCACGAGCAGAGCACTTTGTCGTCGAGGCCGGGGCGGACGCGCTGGGCCCGCGTCTGCATCAGGGTGGCGTGGGCGCGGCCCAACTTCAACTGCACTTCCGCTGCGCTCAGGTTTTGCCGCCGGGCAAATTCCTCCTCCGTTTGGGTGCGGTAGAGGATGTTCTTTCCGTGCTCCCAGTTTCCTTCGTCCTTCACGTGGTAGTAATCGCCGAACCATTCGCTGTCGGAACCCAGCACGGCGTCGAGTTCGGCTTTGGTCCAGACGTAAAACTTCCCTTCTTCCCCTTCGCTGTCGGCATCGAGGGCCGAGTAAAACCCCCCTTCTGCGTTGGTCAGTTCGCGCGCCACGAAGGCAATGGTCTGGTAAACGACCGCTTTGTACAACGGTTCTTTCGTCAGGGCGTAGGCTTCGGTGTAGAGGCTGATGAGTTGGCCGTTGTCGTAGAGCATCTTTTCGAAGTGCGGGGCAAACCACTCCGCATCCACCGAATAGCGGGCGAAGCCGCCGCCCACCTGGTCGTAGATCCCCCCGAAAGCCATCTGATTGAGCGTGAGCTTCGCCTGATCCAGCGCGTCGGCTTGCTGCGTAAGTTGGTGATAGCGAAGCAAAAAGAAATAGATACTGGGCATGGGAAATTTGGGTGCCTTGTTCATTCCTCCCCGTTTCCGGTCGAAGCCATTGGCCAGCCTGCCAAACATCGCCTCCAGTTCTTCCGTCCGGTAGACCACCGCCGGGTCGCCGGCTTCCAGGCCGTACTTCCGGCTTTCGGACTGAGCCAGGTCTTCGGTGAATTTTTCGGCCGACGCCAGTAATTGGTCTTTCTGCTGCCCATACGCCTCCGCAATCTGCTCCAGCAGGCTTACCCACTGACGCGGCGGGAAGTACGTACCGCCGTAGAAGGGCTTGGCGTCGGGCGTGAGGATGACGTTGAGCGGCCAGCCTCCCTGCAAGCCCATGGCTTGTACGGCATCCATGTAAATGGCATCCACGTCGGGGCGTTCTTCCCGGTCCACCTTGATGCACACGAAATGCGCGTTCATTACGGCGGCGATTTCCTCCTGCTCGAACGATTCCCGCTCCATCACGTGGCACCAGTGGCAGGCCGAGTAGCCGATGCTGACCAGGATGGGCTTGTCTTCGTGCTTGGCCCTCGCCAGCGCCTCCTTTCCCCACGGATACCAATCCACGGGATTGTGGGCGTGTTGCAACAGATAAGGGCTGGTTTCCTGGGCAAGTCGGTTGGTGGCCATAGATAGGTTGCTGGTTATAGCTGATGGATTGGGTAACGGGCGCAGGCGAAGATGCCCTCTTTTCAAAGGTGGAATCTTTCTCGGGGAACGTTGACGGAAACGATAAATCGGGTTGGTAGGTTTGGGGCAATGCAACGATTTGGCTTTGCCGCAATTCCAGAACCGGGCTTTGGAGTATCTTCGGGCGGTGAAAGAGCGGGTCGCCGAGAAAACGGGCCTGCCGGCAAAAGCGGTGGAAGACTTGTTTGACCCCGCGGGCAATCCGTTCGCGGACAAGCATCCGGTGAAACTGCACCTCATCCGCCCTAAAACTGCACTGGCTACGGACGGTGGCCTGGAGTTCATCCCCGCCGAAATGAAAGCCAGGATTGCCCTCGGTGAAGCCGCCGCCCGCGAATATTTTGGGAAAATACCCGTCGTCCAAACGGTCAGGTAAGCAATCGTAAGCCATAGATTGTAAATCGTGAATCGACATCTATTTAAGGCATTGATAGCCAATTGATTGCGTAAGTAAAAAGCACCAATTGCTTTGCGTTATACGCTTGGATTCTAATCGATTCGGTTGGATCAGGTCTGGTTTCGTCGCCCCGGGAAATTGCTTACCTTGGCCGGGTCGTTCTCAACGCCCTTCGCTTATGCCCTGGTACGCCCGGATTTGTTGCTGTCTCTACTTGTTCGGCATTTTTCCGTTCAACAATGACTCGATCGCCCAGATAGTCACCGTCCCGGTCGATACCACCTACCTGCTCAAGCCGGCCCGCGTGTTCGACGGAAACGATCTGCACGCGGGTTGGGTCGTGTTGGTGAAGGGCCGGAAGATTGAAGCCGTCGGAATGGCGGGTGAGGTAAAAGCGCCCGCCACCGCCGTTTCGGTCGATCTGCCGGGAATGACGTTGCTTCCCGGCCTCATTGAAGGGCATTCGCACCTGTTGCTGCATCCCTACAACGAAACCTCCTGGAACGACCAGGTGCTCCGCGAACCGCCGGCCCTGCGGGTGGCGCGGGCAACGGTGCACGCCCGTCGCACGCTCCTGGCCGGTTTTACGACCGTCCGCGATCTGGGCACCGAAGGGGTGGGCTACGACGACGTGGGCCTCAAGCAGGCCATTGAGGAAGGCATCGTTCCCGGACCCCGGATGCGGGTGGCGACGCGGGCCATCGTGGCCACGGGCAGCTACGGTCCGAAGGGATTCAGCCCGGCGTTTGAGGTGCCCCAAGGTGCCGAAGAAGCCGACGGTGCGGAGGGCATCATCCGGGCCGTGCGCCGCCAGATCGGCGGGGGAGCCGACCTGATCAAGGTTTACGCCGACTACCGTTGGGGACCGGGCGGCGAGGCCCGGCCCACGTTCACGCTCGACGAATTAAAAGTGATGGTCGAGACGGCCCGCAGCAGTGGCCGCCCGGTGGTGGCCCACGCCAGCACCGCCGAAGGCATGCGCCGGGCCGCGCTGGCCGGCGTGGAAACCATCGAGCACGGCGACGAGGGAACGCCCGAAGTGTTTAAACTGATGGCCGAACGCGGCGTAGCCCTCTGTCCCACGCTGGCAGCGGGCGACGCCGTGTTGCAGTACCGGGGCTGGAAAAAAGGCACCGACCCCGAGCCCGCGCGCATTGCCGAGAAGCGACGGAGCTTCCGGGCGGCCCTGGCGGCGGGGGTAACCCTGGTGGCGGGTAGCGACGTGGGCGTCTTTGCCCACGGCGACAACGCCCGCGAACTGGAAATGATGGTGGAATACGGGATGTCGCCCACGGCGGTGCTGACGTCGGCCACCGCGGTCAACGCCCGGGTTTTTCACCTCGCCGACCAGGTCGGGCGGGTGAAGCCGGGCCTGCTGGCCGACCTGATCGCCGTCGAGGGCGACCCCACGCGGGACATCTCCTCCCTGCAGCGGGTGAAGTGGGTGATGAAGAACGGGGTGGTATACCGTTAGACTTTCACTAGATCGGCGGTGATTTTGGCCGATAGCAGGCACAGCGGAATGCCGCCGCCCGGGTGCACGCTGCCGCCGCAGAAATACAGGTTCCCAATGCGGGAAGAAAAATTGGCGTGGCGCAAAAAGGCGGCGTAGCGGTTATTGGAACTGTTGCCGTACAGCGCCCCCTGCGAACTGGACGTGCGGCTTTCAATGCGGCGCGGATCGAGGATGCTTTCGCAAGCCACCAGCGGTGCCACGTCGCGGCCCAGCAAGCGGCTCAGTTTGGCCAACACATTGACGCGGGTACGGGCAATCAGCGCGTCCCAATCCTGCCCGCTGTTGTTGGGGGCGTTGATCATCGCGAACCAGTTTTCGCACCCTTCGGGCGCGTCGTCGGGCTTGTGCTTGGTCGTGATGTTGAGGTATACCGTCGGGTCGTCGGCAATGTCTTTCCGCTGGAAGAGGTGATCGAATTCGGTGCGGTAGTCGCGGCTGAAGAAGATATTGTGCAATCCCAACTCCGCGAACTGACTCCGGATGCCCCAGTAGAAAATCAGCGCCGAACTGGATTTGGGCTGGCTGAGCAGTTTGGCCGGCGGCGTAGCGCGGGGCAGCAGTTTGCGGTAGGTATTCACCACGTCTACGTTGCTCACCACGCGGTCGAAGGGCCGCGTTTGGTCATCCATTCGCAAGCCAACCGCTTTTCCGCGCT
The DNA here is from genome assembly GCA_014379925.1 of Cytophagales bacterium. GTDB lineage: Bacteria > Bacteroidota > Bacteroidia > Cytophagales > ES-bin-26 > ES-bin-26. The sequence continues at coordinate 7,215 of JACMKY010000679.1, forward strand.
CCGTTACGATCTCCCGTACCCCGGCTCCGTAGTGAAACGTGACGCCCACTTCCTCGGCCAGCGTCACCAGGCTCCGCGTGATGTCGACCATGCCCCTTTTTGGAAAGTACGCCCCGACGTTGTATTCCAGGTGCGGGATGATGTTCATCGTGGCGGGCGTCCGGTAAGGATCGGAGCCGTTGTAGGTAGCGTAGCGGTTGAACAACTGCACCACGCGCGGGTCACGAAACCGTTTGGTGTTCGCCGCGTTCATCGTGCGGAAGGCGTCCAGTTTGTGAAAGTTGAGGTAACCTCTCAGGGCGTTTGCATTCAAATAAGTGGCGGCTTTGTGCAGGGAGCGGTGCAGGAACACGTCGGCGGTGAGGTCGTACTTGGCGCGGCTGTCGGCCAGGAAGTCGAGTACGCGTTGGGCGGGTTCGCCCGTGGCCCGCTCGATTTCCCCGGCAAAGGCTTCGGGATTGCCGGGGGCCGTGAGCCGCGTACCGTCTTCGTAGAAGTAGCGGCAGGTTTCGGGCAGGCGGAGGTATTCGAAGTACGCCGCCGGGTCCTTGCCCGACAGCCGGAACAATTCGTCTACCAGTTGGGGCATCGTAAACAGCGAAGGACCCGCGTCGAAACGGTAACCGTCCCGTTCGAATTCGGACAGTTTGCCGCCCGGGTAGTCGTTTGCTTCGAACACTTCCGTCCGAAAGCCCTTGTTGGCCAGCCGGATGGCGGTGGCGATGCCCGCAATGCCCGCCCCGATGACGGCGGCGGATTTGGAATGAACCATGAAAATTCAGGCCAATAAAAAAGCCCGTTCGGTTAAAGAACAGGCTTTTGCGGTATATGTTTGAAAAGAAGTTGGCTACCTTTTTTTGGTCATTTTATCCCACTCTTTTTTCTGTCGGTAGGAATCAATGAACATAGCGACCACAAAGCCATTAAGGATTACCCCCAAGGCGATCGCTCCGATCAGTTGTATCGTTTCTCCGGTCATCGGGTGGATCGTTTAGTTTTTGCAAGAATCTTTCAATCTTATGGAAAGTTCGCCGGATTAACAAGACTAATCCCAAATCAAATAGAATGCCGACCATTAGCAGGCCCAGGTCTTTGGTATTCTGCCCAAAATTTTCTTTCGCGATTAAAGTGGCCGTACCAATG
>JACMKY010000680.1 GCA_014379925.1 Cytophagales bacterium
TAAACGTTGGCGTTGGTAACCAGCCACCGTTTAACGGCTTGTGCCCGCTCTTCCGACAACTCCCGATTGACTTCCTCGGTAGCGGTCGAATCCGTGTATCCGTAGATGCGGATCTGTCCCTGGGCGTACCGCTGACCAATGGAAGCGCCGATTTGCTGCAATTGCGCTTCCGCTCCTGAGCGGATTTCGGATTTACCGGTGTCGAAGAGAATTTTTTCGTCCACTGCGTAAGCCGTCAGGTTGTCGTTGCCCCGCACGCGCAGGTCGGGCAGGTTGATTTCGGGCAGCTTGACATCCGGCAAGTCGACCAGATCGACGTTGCTCCAATCGCCGCTGATCGGTTCCACGATCGTGTCGGTGTTCGGCCGGTTTTCTTTGAACACTGCCGTATCGGCCGTACTTTCGGCGGGTACCTTGCTGGTTTGCTCACAAGCGGTGAGTGCGCCAGCGAATACACCGGCCGCTAAAACGAATTTCTTCATGGTAGATTGGAATTAGTCTCCGGTGTTTAACGGGGCGACGAACGCAGGGTTGACTTTACCGGCAACTTTGTCGGCCTCTACCCACGGTCAACCCTTCCTTCGACCTCCCGCAATTTCGTCCGGGAGTTGGCGCTTGCGAAGCTTTTTGTGGGACTGCCCGCCAGGCTCCGGTTTTCTCAGTGGGCGAACAAAATTAACCCGTACTTTCTTGCTCGCGACGTTTTGGGGGCCAATGCAGCACGAAACGACCGCCAGTTGGCTGGGCCAGGGGACTGCCGCCGGGTTTCGAAGGAGCACCCTTACTCTTCGGCCTTCCGCGCCCGCCGACGGGGTAAAACGCCACTTTTCAGGAGGTTGCTTCGTTCGGGGCGGACGAAATCGCCGGTTTTTCCCGGGCACCGCGGGGCTCAAAACGCCGAGGAGCAAGGGGGCTTTCTTCCCTTCGGTTCCCCGCCCGTCGGCACGAATCCCGTTCCGCGCGTTCCCCGCGCGGTTGGGCCGGGAAAACCTTTGTCGAGGAATTTCTCCCAAACATACACCCTTGATAAAGTGGATGCGTTGACCTACCTTCGGAATCGAAATAAAACGCCGTAGATTAACCCCCATTAACCGGCGACGACCCGATCAATTTCGTATGACGATTGACCAAGTACCACGCCACCCGTCATCCGGCCGACCAGCCATCCGGGGATACCCGTAGTATGCCGCAACAGAGAACCGATCAATTTTCGTAAGAATCAAAAAGCAAAAATTAATACCCGATGAAAAAAGTATTAATCATTCAACGGTCGCTGTTTCACTACCGGGCGGACTTCTACAATGGATTAAGGGAGAAACTGGCCGACAACGGAGTGGAGTTGAACCTGGCTTACGGCAAACTGAAAAACAAAGATGCGCTCAAGCAGGATGAAGTCGACCTTGAATGGGCCACGTACGTGGAGAACAAAGTATTCAAGGTCGGTGGGATCGAGTTGTACTGGCAGCCGTGCCTTTCCTTCCTCGACGACCAGGACCTGGTGATCGTGGAGCAGGCCAACAAGAACCTCATCAACTACGTGCTGGTGCTGAGGCGGGCCCTGACCAAATTGAAACTGGGCTACTGGGGTCACGGGCGCAATATGCAGCGGAACGAAAACGACTGGGGCAACCGTTTCAAGCGGTACTTCATCAACAAGTGCGACTGGTGGTTCGCTTACACGGAAGGAGTCAAGCGAATCATCGTTTCCCAATCTTTCCCACCCGCGAACGTGACCGTCGTGCAGAACGCCATTGACACCCGCTCGTTGGTCGAATGCTACGATTCGCTCACCAAAGAATCCTTGAGCCAACTGCGGGCGGAACTCGGCATCGCTTCCAACAACGTAGCCATCTATTGCGGCGGCATCTACAAGGAGAAACGGATCGATTTCCTCATCGAGGCCTGCGACCAGGTGCGCCAGCAAGTGAACGATTTCCACATCCTGATCGTCGGCTCGGGCCCGGACGTAAATTTAATTCACGAAGCCCGGGCCACCCGCGACTGGGTGCATTACATTGGCCCCAAATTTGGTTTGGAACGGGTGAAGTATTTTCAGTTGGCTTCGCTTTTTCTGATGCCGGGCCTGGTCGGATTGGCCGTCCTCGATTCCTTCGCGCTCCGTACCCCGATGATCACCACCCAGTATCCCTACCACAGCCCGGAAGTGGAATACCTAAAAAACGGGGTGAATGGCCTGATGACGGAGGACAACCCGGAGAGCTACGTGGCGGCCGTCGTTGGTTTCTTTCAGAACGACACGCAACGGATCCGGTTGACCCAGGGCTGCCGTGACTCCGCCAGCAAGTACACGGTGGAAAAGATGGTGGACAATTTCGCCAACGGCATCCTCAAATGCCTCCGGGCGGAAAACTACCCACGGAAAGAGACCTTTCAGGACGCCAATGCCAGCCGGGTGGGTTCTTAAACCATAAAATAAACGTCAATCATGCCTGCCGGGGGGTTACCTTCCCGGTAGCCCGGCCCATGAATACCCGAGCAGTATCTTGCCTTTTTCTAAACCTCAACCCATCAGACACTTGAAATTATGAAAAAAAACGAAGGGGTACTCTATGGACCTTGCCACCAACACGACCGAGGAGGTTGTTTACCAACAGCCACTGCTTAGCATTTGCGTTCCCACCTACAACCGGCCTTCCTTGCTGCGAAGGACGTTGAATTCCCTGCAGTCCGAGCGTGGGGACGTCGAAATCATTGTGACGGACAACTCGACCGATTCGCGCAGTGAGCAAGTCGTCAAGGAAACGCTGGGATACCACGCGTCTCCGTGGCATTACCACAAAAACGAGCCCGCCGTGACCCCAGCCAACAACATGAACGCGGGCGTTCGGTTGGCCACGGGTAAATACATTTACATCCTGCACGACGACGATTACCTGCTCCCCGGTGGTTTGTTGAAGATGCTGGAGAAGATCGAGAAAAACCTTTCCCACCCCGTACTGAAGTTCCGGGTCCGGGTGGTGGATATCCACCAACGGCCCATTGTCCATTCCCTCCGGTTCGACCTGGGCCGGGAAGAATACTATTTGCGTCCCGAATTGGCCCTGCAAAACCTGCTCAGCAATTCGTCGTACGTGCGGCAGCCGTCCGTGGTGTTGAGAAGGGAAGTCTACGACAAGGTAGGGTTTTGGGACGACAGCAAGACGCCCCCCAACGACACGGACATGTGGATGCGGGTTTTCAGCAATTTCGGGGTCTACTGCCTTCCCGACAGTGTATCGGCCTACACCATCCACACGGGCTCGATGACCACCACCTCGTTCAATTACCAAAGCCTCAACATCCTGCTGGGCATCTTTGAAGCCGCCAAGCAAAAAGGCATCCTGTCGACCGAAATATACAACCGCTGCAAATCCAGTTTCTTCCACCAGTGGCTGTTGGCCAGCACCTTCCGGTACTTGCTGCTGGGGGATTACAAGACGGCGCGCAAGGTTATGCGGCTGTTCCATTCCCCGGGGATGGACCAGCTCTCCGTCTCCGTGCGGTGGCTACCCCTAAAGCTGATCTTCAAAACAATCCTGTTTGTCTGAGACTATTTGTCCGTTATGGCAGTCAATTCTTAAATTAGCGCAACCAATCAAGCAGTTAACCCAATCAACCCCCTTCAATGGAAACGACCACGTTGAACCCTACCGGTATCTTCGACGACCCCAAGTACGCGGCCTTGGCCGTAGCCAACAGCGAAAAGTACCAGACCGCCAATCCCTTTCCGCACATTGTCCTTGACGACTTCATCGACCTGGACCTGGCCCGGGCCCTGGCCAAGGAATGCCCCAAACACCACGACATCAGTTGGGTGGAAAGCACCCAGCCCCAGTCCAAGAAACGCTACCAGCACGACGACCGGAAATTCACCCCGCTGCTGCGCATGATGCTGCGCGAGCTCAACTCGCGCCAGTTCCTGCTTTTCCTCGAAACGCTCACCGGCATCGACAACCTCATTCCTGACCCGTACTACACCGGCGGGGGAGTGCACTCTTCCGTTCAGGGTGATTTCCTGAAGGTACACGCCGACTTCAACTGGCACCACAAGCTGCACGCGCACCGCCGGATGAACGCCCTGCTCTACCTCAACGAAAACTGGGAAGACAGCTGGGGTGGCCAACTGGAACTCTGGGAGAAAGACATGACCCGGCAAGCGGTCGCCATCTCGCCAATTATCAACCGCCTGGTGGTGTTCAATACCACCGAGGACTCCAACCACGGCGTTCCCCAACCGCTGGCGTGCCCCGAAGGCTTGCAGCGCATCACGTTGAACTTGTACTACTACACCACCAAGCGCGACGAAGCCGAAATCAACGACCCGCACTTCACCAAGTACAAAACGATCAACTCGCCGTTTGCCACCGGGTTGGGCGATGACTTCCGTAAGTCGGCCCTCGACGTGAAGAAATACTGATTCGGATGGGGAACCGTCGGCAACCGAAAATTGCCAGGTACCCCGTTGGGATTCCGAGCGCGCGAATGAATGACACCCGTGGTTTGGCCCGGACTGCGCTCCGCAGGTTCTGGCCAAACCACGGGTGTTGTGGGTGGCGATGGCAGGTTCTGCGGGCGTATTTTGCTGACATTCCTGATCACGTGCTCCAGACTTTATTGCTGGTCTGCGCAGCCATAATGATGGCATTTAATTGAGATACCTGGCGAAAACGGCAGGTCCAAGGTCTAACCAGAAAAGCCCCGGAAAAAAAAGGAGGATTGCTGGCTCGAAACGGATCGTTTTCGGAGAGATTATTCGTAGCGCAACGCCTTCACCGAGTTCTGCCGCGCCGCTTTCAGGGTTTGGTAAACCACGGTGAGCAAAGCAATCAGCAGCACCAGCAAAGCGGGCCAGATGAACAGCCAGGGACTAATTGGAATGCGGTAAGCAAA
>JACMKY010000681.1 GCA_014379925.1 Cytophagales bacterium
CGAATGAAGGGGGTTTTACGGCCCAGGTAGCCCTCCAAAACGGCGATGGCGTTGTGCAGCGACAAGCCCATCGAAATGGAGAGGAACAGCAGGAAACGTTGCAGAAACTCCAGGAAGTTGGCGTGACCCTTCCGGCGTCCCGTCGCAAACGACACCCAGTAGAAGACCACCAGCAGCAACTGGCTCAGCACGAAAACGGAGGCCAGGTCGAACAGGGCGGCGTACTGGACGTATTCGTGCTTGATGACCAGGATCGGCAGGCTCAGCAAGGCCATCACCACCAGACAGATGAACAGAAAACTGTTCATCAGGTGAAAGGAGGCGTGGATCTTGGTGCCCAGGGTCAGGCTTTTGGAACGGAGAACGGCAAGCAGGTTTTTGCGGGCGCATTCGGCGGCTCCCTTCGTCCAGCGGAATTGCTGGGTCTTGAAGGCGTTCATGGCCACGGGAAGTTCGGCGGGCGCGCCGAGGCTTTCGAGGTAGTGCAGCTTCCAGCCGCGCAGCTGCGCCCGGTAGCTCAGGTCCAGGTCTTCAGTGAGGGTATCCGAATGCCAGCCGCCCGCGTCCACGATGCACGCCTTGCGCCAGATACCCGCCGTTCCGTTGAAGTTGATGAAGTAGCCACCCGTCTGACGGCCCTGTTGTTCGACCGAGAAATGGGAATCCAGCGCGAAAGCCTGTACCCGGGTCAGCAGCGAATACGTCTCGTTGAGGTGTTCCCAACGCGCCTGCACTACGCCGATGACCGGGTCCTTGAAGTACGAAACCGTTTTTTGCAGAAAGTCGGGAGTAGGAACGAAGTCGGCGTCAAAGATGGCGACCAACTCCCCTTTGGCGTCGGGGAGACCCGCGGCCAGGGCCCCGGCTTTGAATCCCGCGCGGTTATTGCGGCGCCGGTGGTGAACCGGAATGCCGCGCGCCCGGATTTCCGCCGCTTTCCTGGCCACCAACGCGGACGTGGCATCAATCGAATCGTCGAGCACCTGGATTTCGAAGCGGTCTTTGGGATACTGAAAGGAAGCCACGGCTTCCATCAGGCGCTCGATCACGTACAATTCGTTGTAAATCGGCAATTGCACGGTGACGAAAGGCGCGTTGGCTCCGGTAGTAAACGGCTCCGCCCCGGCGGCGTGGACGAGGTCTGTTCTTCTCCGGTAGGACTTAAGGTAGTGGTAAATCAGGTTTGCCTGCACCAGGCTGTTGCCGAGAATGAACAGCAGCGCAAGGCAGTACAGAAAAAGGATTATTTTCTCCATAGGTTCGGTCCCCGGGCGCCAAAGGCGGGCTACCCAAATGGTTTGTACGGCCGGGGACCAGGTTTGGATTTATAGGTACCTGAAAATGGTGGTGATGATCTTATAACCCGCCAGCACGGTCCCCTTCACCGTGCCCGATACCTTCGACACCCCGATGCGTTTGCGGTAGCTGACCGGTACTTCGCAGCAGTTCAGTCCCCGTTTGGCGGCTTTGAGCTGCATCTCCACCGTCCAGCCGTAGGTTTGATCCCGCATCCCGATGGCCAGCAGTTGGTCGTACCGGATGGCCCGGAAGGGCCCCAGGTCGGTGAATTTCGCCCCGTACAACCCGCGGAGCAGCGCAGTGGCCAGCCAGTTGCCGAAAATCTGCTGCGGCAGCATGGCCCCCCGTTCCCGCCTACCCAGACTGCGCGAACCGATCACCAGGTCGCAGCCCCGTTCCAGAATGGGCGCAATCAACTTTGGCATCTCTTCCGGGTGATCCGAGTAGTCGGCATCCAGGAACACGATGATATCGGGCGGATCGGGGCGGGTTTTCACGTAATCAATCCCCTTCAGGCACGCAAAGCCGTAGCCCTGCCGCGGTTCGTCCACGACGGTGGCGCCGGCGGCGCGGGCCTGCCGGGCGGTGGCATCCCTCGAATTGTTGTTCACCACCACCACTTCGTTCACGAGCCCCCCGGGAATGTCCCGGATCACTTTCTGAATGGATGCCTCTTCGTTGTAAGCGGGGATAATGACCGTGACGCGCGGATCGGGCATGGAACTCGATTAACGTACCGGGTGGAATGCCGGGCGGGCGAAGGTACGTAAATTGCGGCAAGGCGCGGGTTGACGGGCTGAAATGCGGTTGGGATACGCGTTCCTGATCGATTAAAAAGTTTTTGAACCGCTACGCCGCCTTGCCACTACCCACCTCCGCTCCGCTTTTGGTAAGCGGCCAAGCACGTGGCTCAGAACAATCGACGCTTCTTACCGATATCGAAGTTGTATTGCACAAAGAAGCTGAAAAAAATGCGCTAACCTGATGGTAGCGACCGGCACCAGGACTGTTTTGATGCACTCAACCGCTTCTTTCAATTTCCGCAAATCCTTTTTCCATTTCTTCAAGCGAAACGTCTTTTATGGGTTGCGCTATCCACCAGGTATTGCCGTGGAAATCTTTAAAACCAGCTTCTCTTACTCCGTAAAATCTGTCCGCAGGTTCTAATACCGTTGTCGCACCGTGTGACAGGGCTCTGCGGTAAATTTCGTCGGCGTCGTGAACGAATACGTAATTCATTGATGGCTGAGATGGGAAGTTTTTACTGCCCCTACCCATCATAATAACCGTGTCGCCAATGCTTACTTCTCCGTGCTGGGTGGTGCCGTCCGGTGTTTTCAGGGCTTCCTTTACCGTTGCGCTGAAGATGGTTTTGAGAAACTCCGTTTGGTTTTCAATGCTGTCAACCATTAAATACGGGCAGACGGTGCTGTAGTTTTTCGGGGTTGAATTATTCATTTTTTGGGTTTTAATAGGTGAGGCGGGAGACGGGACTGCCCCCGAGCAAGCAAGGTATGGCGGGTTCATCGCCCCGGGTTTTCGGGGGTTGCCACCGCATCGTCTTACTGTATGCTTGCAAAAAAGAAAGAGAAACGGGCAGCCGACCAACCGGTTGCCTGCGCAGCCACGTAGTCAGCGCCGAAGGACAAAGCGCACTTCTTCCGGCGTACTTCGCCGTGAATGGCGGAGAACCGGTTGGCCTGAACGGACGAAAAAATCAGGCGACGTTCTTCAAGTGTTTGGTCTCGCGTAACTCCTCAATGCGGTGCCCGAACACTTCGCTGAGCGTTCGCATGCTGCAGGCCTCACTGCGGCGCAAACGGTTGTCGATGAATTCGGTGGGGTTATCCTCCACGTGGGTCACTACCAACGCAATGTATTCTTCAATGAGTCGCTTGCGTTCGGCCAATTCGGCGGCGGTCAGGTTCATAAAGTCGTCCATTTTGGTGTTTAGAGACATTTCGATCGATTTCATCGGGATGGTCAACGGGTTTTTTCGGAAATCCATGGCGGCGTTGAAAGACACAGTCAAAAGACACATTCGTCGGACGGGTTGCAAACTTTGTCGTACACCAAACCCTGCCGGCAACGGAGCAAAACTTAATTTTTATCGCAGGGTTTGCAAATCGTTTTGGTTTGTCGCGAACTTTGCTTTTCTTTGTACGATCCTGCGTCAAAGATATGCAAATGAAGCAGTACAAAGCAAATTTTAAGATACATATTTTATAAATTTCTCATGAAAACAACGTTTGGAAGCGTGCTGGCCGAACTCCGGAAAGGAGCCGGCAAAATGACCCAGCAGCAGTTGGCGGAAAAGCTGGGCGTGGAGCGGGGTGCGGTCGCCAATTACGAGAGCAAGGGCAAATTGCCCCACATCGAAACCCTCATCAAGATTGCCGACTTGTTCAACGTGAGCCTGGATCACCTGCTGGGACGGGAGACGGCCGTTCAAGCCCGTGACGCCGTCTCGGAAGCCTCCGAAGTGTACTACACCGGCAAGCAGCTCAAGATCCTGCCCATCGCCGTCGACAAGGACGACACGGAGCGCATCACGCTGGTGCCGCTGCGGGCGGCGGCCGGTTACCTGTCTCGCTTCCAGGAAGTGGAATACATCCGCGACTTGCCTACTTTTAACCTGCCCAACTTCACCGACGGCACCTACCGGGCCTTCGAGGTGGAAGGCGACAGCATGAAACCCACCATCCACCCGCGCGACATCGTGGTGTGCAAGTACGTGGAGAACTGGTACCACATCAAGGACAACCACGTGTACACGGTGCTGGGCGCCGGGGGCATCGGCATCGTGGTGAAACGGTTGCTCAACCGCATCAAAGCCAACAGTCAGGTGCTGCTCCGCTCCGACAACGACTTTTATCCCGAGTTCGAGTTGCTCATCCAGGATATTCACGAAGTGTGGGAAGTGAAAGGCACCATCAGCACCAACCTAGAGCCGCCCTACTACCTGGAAAGCCGCTTCCGCGAACTGCGCGACAACATGAGCGGCGTATTTAACCTGATTTCCAAATCCATGGGAAAGGAGTAACCCCAAGCCACTTCAATCAGCTGGAAGGGAGCAAGGCCGCGTTCGGCTTTTCTCCCTTCGTTGTTTTAACTTCGCGGGGTCAGCATTCCGACGACGGACGCGTAGTCCATACCGTAACCCAGTTTTTATGGCATTTAAACGGCCCGCTCAGGAGACGGTGATGGGGAAGTTGCTCGGTGCGCTTCCCCGCGCGGGGGAGGTGGTGTGGATCGGTTTGC
>JACMKY010000682.1 GCA_014379925.1 Cytophagales bacterium
CCATTCTGGGAAAGCCCGGCGGGGCTTCCAGTCGTCTCAACATCATGGGGGTTTGCAATTCGGTAGCGGGCATCATTGCGCCCCTGATTTTTGGCTTCATCACCCTTAACAACGCCGATCAGCTCAAAAAAGAATTGCTCACGCTCCCCACCGCCGAACGCCTCGCCCGGTTGGACGAACTCTCTTCGCGGGTGATTATCCCTTACCTGATCATCACCCTCGTGCTGGTGGGGCTGGCCACGATGGTCCATTTTTCCGGCTTGCCCGAAATCGATACCGACGCCGAAGACACCAGCCTGGGCGACCAGAGCCGCAAGACCAGCGTGTTCCAGTTCCGGCACCTGGTTTTGGGCATCGTGGCGATTTTCTGTTACGTGGGGGTGGAAGTGATGGCGGTGGATACCGTGGTAAACTTCGGCACCTTCCAGGGTTTCTCGTTTGAAACGGCCGCCTCGTTCCCCGCCGCCGTCGTGCTGGCCATGTTTTTCGGGCGGTTCGCGGGAATATTTGTCATCGGGAAACGAATTGCCCCGTCCAAAGCCTTGGTGCTCACCGCTTCAGTCGGCTTCGGGCTCGCCCTTCTGGCCATGTTTACCCAAGGTTACGTATCCATTGGTTGCCTGGTGCTGATGGGACTGTGCAACTCGGTGATGTGGCCGATCATCTTCCCGCTGGCCATCACTGGCCTGGGCCGTTTTACCAAAATCGGTTCCTCCTACCTCATCATGGCCATCGTGGGCGGGGCCATCATTCCCCTGGTCTACGGACGCCTGGCCGACCCGGACCTGCTCAACCGACAAGCGGCCTACGTGGTGTTCCTGCCCTGCTACATTTTCCTGCTTTACTACGGTTGGCGAGGTTACAAAACAGTGGCCAGTGGTCAATGATCACGCCACCCAGCTTTTTTATTGATTAACTGACAGTGCGTTTTTTTAATAATCGTGCATACTGAAATTAAGGCTGCGTAAGTCCCAATCAACCTGGAATCGGTCTCTCGGCCGGTTACCGGGTCATCACTGCCTCTACTACCCCGCTAGAACGTCATCTTTTCCGCCCAGGCCAAGCCATTGGGTAAGTCGAGGGAGTTGAACTCCTGGTGAATGACCCGCCGGTGCTTCTGGTTGACCGTTTTGGCCGAAGCGTGCAGCAGCAGCGGTTTCATCAGGTGGACCCCGCCGCAACCCACTTCGCAGACGCAGGGCAGGCTGTGTTGGGTGATGAGCGCAATTTCCTCGTGACCCAGCCGCTGGTGGTGCGAACCGGGAATCACCTTCAGGGCCCCGTTCTGTTCATCGGCATCGTCGAGGTGGATGCGCAGGGTGAGGGTCTGCTTGCGGATATCCTCCGGGGGACATACCCCAACCACGCCCTCTTTGTGGGTCCAGCCGAAAAAACCTTCCGTTTCAATCCGTTCCTTTACACTGATGGTGGTATCCTGGTGCCAGGCCACCGACCAGTTCGATTGGGGCGGCTTGTCGAAGTAGAGGGCCTTGGAAAGAAAAAGACCCGGATCGATGGCCGCCAGGATGGCTTTCAGGTGCGGGTTGAACAGCCCGTTTTTGAGGCCCGGAATGGCCTGCAACAAGTTTCGGATGGCGTAGACTGGTTCCTTTTCCCCGCTGCCCTCCGGATTCTGGTAGCGAACAATCAGGCTTTTCAGGTGATTGGTTTCTTTCTTAGTAAACACGTGCGGCAGAATAGAGAAGCCCTTGTGTACTAACTTCTGGAGCTGGTGAGCCAGGTTCGTGTGGTTGATTTCGTAGCGGTACAGGTCCAGGGCATCGGCCAGCACTTCCTTGATGCGCCGCCGCAGGCGTTCCGGGGCGAGCACTTTCACCGAATCGCCAAAGCCGAGGATTTCCCGCTCCAGCTCGTAATTGTGCTGCACCCGCAGGGAAACCACGATCCCGCTGCTTGGCTGCTCCACCACCCGCTGGGAAGGGTGCAGGGGTTTGGTGAGCACGTAGGGCGCGGCCCGTTGGTGGAAGAATAGAAGCACTTCTTCCGGCCCCTGGTTGGCCTGGACCGTTACCCCGATGACGTGCTGAAAAAAACCCGGCAGGTCCGGGTTTGCGCAAGGCGTAAAGGGTTCGTCCGTATCCCCGATGCCGACGATGCGGTCCAGGGCCAGCGTCAGCAGCGGAGTTTGCTGCTCCTTGCCGCCCAGCACGAACCAGCGGTTGCGGTATTGTTTCAGGTAGTAGGGATGGAAGACGAACTGGTTGGCCTCCCGCGCCCCGAAGGACTGGTAGGAAAGTGCCAGCGCCCGTTGCTGCTGGACGGCCCGGTAGAGCGTATCCAAGTGTTCCAGTCCCTTTAGGTGGTCATTCTTCTCAAAATCAATGCAGGTGGGTTGCCGGGTCTGGGAAGTGTAGATTTTATCCTCCAGCCGTTGTACCATCTCGCTCAGGTCCCGGAAGTGGCGGAAGCCCTTGAACTGCTTGAGGATGTCCACTACCTCGGTGAGCCGGTGAAGGTCCTGGTCGGTGAGGGGGTTGTTGGTGATGGAGTAATCGGGATCTTGGTAGCGATAATACTTCTTGTCGATGACCTGGATGGGGGCATTGTAGCCCAGCTTGTCGCTGCGCATCAGTTGCAGGTCCATCTGCACGGTGCGCCGGCTGACGCCCTTGTCGATGCCTTCGTATTCGTAGAGGGCCGCCGAGCAGGCTTCCATCAGATCCTCCAGGGTCCACTTCCGGTAACGGTTTCTCAGGCAGTGGTCCAGGGTGCGGTAACGAATCAGGGCGTTGCGGTTGACGGGCATACAAATATTTTATCGAAAAATGGAAAAAGTTTTTCTCCTGCGCAAAAAGGCTGCGCAGGAGCCCGCCACCTTTGAGGTAACATTAGCGGATAAACCCAAAATGTAGCGATGGAAACGCATTCACTGACCGGCAAGGACCTGCTGGAAATCGGATTTCCCCAGGGAAAAGCCATGGGCATCGCCTTGCAGATACTGCAACAAGCCTACGCCGGAATTACCCGGGAGGAAAAGCTGGCCCTGCTGAAATCCTTGCTGGCCGAACCCGCTACCGCGGCAGTCGCCCTCCGGCCCGTGGTGGAGGCTTTGGTCGGCAAGCCGGATACCACCGTCGAACTGGTGACCGAAGACCGGCCCTTTGCCATCTACGGGGCGGAAGGCATCCAGGAGGGCGCCCTGAAGCAAATGCGCACGGCGATGAAGCTGCCCGTTACCGTTGCCGGGGCGCTGATGGCGGATGCCCACCAGGGCTACGGCCTGCCCATCGGGGGCGTGCTGGCCACCCGCAACGCCGTCATTCCCTACGGGGTGGGCGTCGACATCGGGTGCCGGATGTGCCTGACGCTCTACGAGCTGCCCGTTGACTTGCTGGAAGCGCAAAAGGGACGCTTCAAGAAGTTACTGATGGACAACACCCGGTTCGGGCGGGCCACTTTTCAAAAGCCGAAAGACCACGAAGTCCTGGAACGGACCGAGTTCCGGGACATCAAAGTAGTGCGGGAATTGAAAGACCGGGCCGCGGCGCAGATCGGTTCCTCGGGTGGCGGCAACCACTTCGTCGAGTTCGGCGTGGTGGAGATCCGCACGCCCATCCCCGAGTGTGGCCTGGCCCCAGGCCGGTACCTGGCGGTGCTTTCCCACTCGGGTTCGCGGGGAATGGGGGCCACCATTGCCGGCCACTACACCAAAATGGCGATGGAGCAGTGTAAGCTTCCCGCCGAGGCCCGCCACCTGGCGTGGCTGGACCTGGCTACGGAGGCGGGCCAGGAATACTGGCGGGCGATGAACCTGGCGGGCGATTACGCCTCCGCCTGTCACCACCAGATTCACGAGCGACTTTCGGCGGCGCTGGGCGAAACGCCCCTGGCCCGCATCGAGAACCACCACAACTTTGCCTGGCGGGAAAAGGATGCGGCGGGCGATGAAATCATTGTCCACCGCAAGGGAGCCACGCCCGCCGGCCAGGGCGTATTGGGCATTATTCCCGGTTCGATGGCTACCCCCGGCTTCCTGGTGCGGGGGAAAGGCCTGGCCGATTCCATCAACTCGGCTTCCCACGGGGCGGGGCGGGTAATGTCGCGTACGATGGCCAAGAATACCCTTACGCAAGAGCAGGTAGTGGACTACCTGGCCCGGGCCGGCGTGGAAGTGATCGGCTCCGGATTGGACGAAGCCCCGATGGTCTACAAGGACATCCACCGGGTGATGGCGCACCAGCAGGAACTCGTGGAGGTACTGGGCTCTTTTACGCCCTACCTGGTGCGGATGTGCGGCGATGAGCATTTTGCCGAAGCCGATTAGTTTTGCTTTGTCAAATTGAAAACGGATGATTAAGGGCGATTCTTCCAACGATGTTATTCTTCGCTATCGCTCAGAACGACATCGTTGGAAGAATGCCAGCCCGTCAAACGGGTATTCGAACCCAATCTAACCAAGTAGAATCAGGCCGGGTTGGATGGGTAGCCCTTCCCACTAAAACCATCCGAGAACCAAGTGAATTAAACAAACTGCGGCTAGCAAGTAGCTTATCGGTATGCATCTCCGCTAAGGCGAAGGGCTTTCGTTCAATTAACGTACATTTCGGTCATGAATAGCCGATCCTTTTTTTTACGCGTCCTGGCAACGACGGGCTGGTTGGCCCTGTCGTTGGGGGCGGCGGCCCAAAAACCCGGCAAGATGACGTTGTCAGAAACCTTGAAAGCCAGCCGATGGGAGGAGCGGGTGTTGCTGCTTTGCGCTTCCACTTCCCGGCAAGCCGATTTCGTTAAACAAAAGGAGTTACTGCTCAAAGAGGAGAACAGCCTGCGGGAGCGCGACACGCGGACAATCGACGTGTTGTACGATCGGCTTAGCCCGGCCGACCAAAGTTTCCTGCGGGATGAGTTGGGCATTTCCGCCGCGGATTTTACCGTGGTGCTGATTGGCAAGGACGGCGGCGTAAAACTCCGGCAACCCACTCCCCTCACCACCCAACTTCTTTTCTCCACCATCGACGCCATGCCCATGCGCCAGCGGGAAATGCGGAAGAATAAATGAACCAGGTTGGTTGGATCTTCAAGGTTCGGCCAACCGATCCTGCTTTAAAACGGCAGCTTTGCCAAATCCACGTTGCCCCCCGTCAGGATAATGCCCACCCGTTTTCCTTGAAAATATTCCTTCTCCTTGATCAACGCCGCCAGTGGCACGGCGCAGGAAGGTTCAATGATGATTTTCATTCGTTCCCACACCAGGCGCATCGCCTCCACAATCTGCTCGTCGGTCACCGTGATGATCTCTTTCACGTAGCGCTGGATGATGGGAAAGGTTTTATCGCCCAACGTGGTCAGCAGGCCGTCGGCAATGGTCTTTACGTAGTCGGCGGGTTGGATGGCACCGGCCCGCAGCGAAAGCCAGGCGTCGTTGGCTCCGGCGGGTTCACCGGCAATCACTTCCGCCCGGGGGGCCAGGTAGTGAACGGCCAGTGCCGTTCCGCTCAGTAAACCGCCACCGCCCACGGGCGCCATCACCACGTCCAGGTCCGGCACGTCTTCGAGCAGTTCGAGGGCGGCGGTGGCTTGTCCGGCGATGACGCGGTAATCGTTGAAAGGATGAACCACCGCGGCGCCGGTTCGGGCCACCACGTGCGCCAGGGCTTCTTCGCGGGCTTCCAGCGTGGGCCGGCACGTAACCACCTCCGCGCCGTAACCCAGCACGGCTTTTCGCTTCACTTCCGGGGCGGTTTCCGGCATCACCACGTAAGCCTTGGCGCCGTTGTCGCGGGAAGCGAGGGCAACGGCCTGCGCGTGGTTGCCGGACGAGTGGGTGGCTACGCCCCGGCTCCTTTCCGCCGCCGTGAGCAACAACACCGCGTTCATGGCACCCCGGATCTTGAAGGCACCCACCTTCTGGAAATTTTCGCACTTGAAGAAAATTGCCGCCCCGGTGAAGGCATCAATGCTCCGGCTGGTCAGCACCGGGGTACGGTGAATGAACGGGGCAATGCGGTCGGCCGCTTCCCGGAGGATGGCCAGGGTAGGGACTTGGTGCGTTTCGGTGGTAACCACGGGCAATGGGGGGGGAAAGGTGACGCCAACCCGGCGGTTGGGAAAAGTCTCGTTCTTGGAATGTCGACGGCAAAGAAACAACTTTCATTTGTTCCGTGGGCCGGGTTCGGTTGGATAGTTGAGGGCAAAATTCCTGAATCTTTTTTCGCCTGCCAACCGTTCCTACGGAACATTCGGTTGATTGGGTGCAATCCTCGCAATGGCCGGTGTTCTTTCTGATTCTTCAACGGTCAAGTACCCTTCCATGGCGGCTACGTTAATCAAGTTGTATCCGGAAAATCCGGAAATGAAGAAGATTCTGCAAGTGGTGGAAAGCCTGCGCAGCGGCGGACTGGTTATCTACCCCACCGACACCATCTACGGATTGGGTTGCGACATCCACAATGCCAAGGCCGTCGAGAAAGTGTGCCGACTCAAAGGCCTCAAGCCCGGCAAGATTGACCTGTCTTTTATCTGCTACGACTTGAGCCACATTTCGGAATACGCCAAAGTCGGTACGGCCACCTTCAAGCTGATGAAGAAGGCGCTCCCCGGTCCCTTCACGTTTATCCTGGAGGCGAGCACCAAAGTTCCCAAAATACTGGACACCAACAAGAAAACCGTGGGCATCCGCGTTCCCGATAACCTCATTCCGCGGGAAATCGTGAAGGAACTCGGCAACCCAATCATCACCACCTCCATCAGAGACGACGACCAGGTGA
Source organism: Cytophagales bacterium (assembly GCA_014379925.1). Classification (GTDB taxonomy): domain Bacteria; phylum Bacteroidota; class Bacteroidia; order Cytophagales; family ES-bin-26; genus ES-bin-26. The sequence goes on from JACMKY010000682.1 coordinate 6,729, forward strand.
TCGAATACTCAACGGATCCCGAGTTGATCTACGAAAAATTTAAGAATCAGGTGGATATCGTCATCGACGGGGGATACGGCCACAACATCCCTTCCACCATAGTAGACGGCACCGACGAGGCCTTCGCCATCCTCCGCCAGGGACTGGGTGACCTGAGCCGGTTTGTGTAGTGAATAGTGGATAATTGATGGTGGATAGTGGATTTTCTATCGTGCGTACGACTGACTATCCACTATCCACTATCAATTATCCACTGCCTTCCGCCGGTGCTTCCAGCGCTTGTGCGACCAGAGCCAGTCGGCGGGATTTGCCCGGATGGCCTCTTCCAACGCCCGTACGTACCGCTCAGTGATGGTATTGGGCGGCAGTGTCTCGTAGGGAGGTTCGGCCAGTTTGCTGAAAATAATTTCGTAGAACCCCCTTTTCACCCGCCGTACTTCGATGAATACCACCGGGTAATTCAGGTTGCGGGCGATTCGTTCGGTACCGGTGAAGAAGCCCGTTTCCTGACCCAGGAAAGTGGTCCAGTAGGCGTGCTGCGGATCGGGCATCTGATCGGCCACCGTGCTGATGCCGCGTGGCAGGTTCTTTCGGCGAATGGTTTCGCGCAACGTCTGCTGGATGGGAATGGCGTGGGCACCGAACCGGGTGCGGATACCGAGCATCAATTGGTCGAAAAAGGGGTTGTGCAGGGGCTTGTAAATCGCGTCCACCGGAAACTCCAGTCCCAATCCCCCGCCCAGCAACACCCATTCCCAATTGCACTGGTGAGACGTCAGGAGAAAGATCGGCTGCCCGCTGAGCACGTAGTCCCGGGGAATTTCGCGGTGCGTGAGCCGCACCCGTCGCCGGGTCTCGGCGGGGCTGATCACCGCCGCCTTTACACTTTCCACCGCGATGTCGGCCAGGTTGCGGTAGAACTTCCGGGCCAGGCGGTGAATTTCTCCCGGCTTCCTTTCGGGAAAGGACCGGTGGAGATTCTGGTAAACCACCTTTTTCCGGTAGCCGAGTCCGTAGTGCAGCAGGAAGGCCAACCCGTCGGCCAACCCGTACAACACCCCGAAAGGCAACCGGGCAATGGTCATGAATAGCAGCATTCTCATACGTGCGGCTCCCTTTTTCGTTCGTCGGGCCGGCCGACGGCTGGGTACCCGCCTTTCGCCGATTGGTAAAATTGGATTTTAATTTCCGTTACTTTTGAAAAGTATAATATTTTTCTTTAATTTGGATGGGAATGAAAAGTGCGTTCTCATCGGACCGCGGGCCGGAAACGCGGAAGGTCGACTCGCTACCGGAAACCGTTGTGTTGGAGTTGCAATACTTGCCCTGCCTGGAATACATTGCTTGCCTGCTTAAATACGACCGCGTTTGCATCGAAGCGCAAGAACACTACCAGAAGCAGACCTACCGCAACCGATGCTACATCCGGACTGCCGGGCGGGTGATGATGTTGTCGGTACCGGTGTTGGAGGGCAACCGAAAGATTCCCATCCGGGACGTGAGGGTGGACTACCGGCAATCCTGGCTCAAAGATCACTGGCGGGCGATCGCCTCCGCCTACGGCAAGGCTCCCTTCTTCGAGCATTACGCCCCTTTCTTTGAGCCGATCCTTTTCCGGAAACCCGCGTACTTATTTGACCTGAACTGGGAATTACTGACAAAATGTCTTGCCTTACTGCGCATTCAAAAGAGCCTGATACCTACTTCGTCATACGTCAAATCACCCGAATCACCCCGTTTGGACTTGCGTTCTGTGATCCATCCCAAGAAAAATTACCAGAACAACAAAATCTATAACGGCATCGCCTACGTACAAAACTTTGGCAATACTTTTGTCCCCAACCTCAGCGTGGTGGATCTGTTGTTTTGCGAAGGAACCCGGGCCCGGTCGATCTTGGAGCAGTCAATCAATTGGTAATTTAGTAGGATTGGTCGACGAACACTTCCGGGGTGCCGTTTGTTTTGTGAGCAAGCATCCTTTCGGCCGGAACTGCCGTCTTCAATACCACACAGTGCAAAGATTTAA
>JACMKY010000683.1 GCA_014379925.1 Cytophagales bacterium
CCCCGCGTGATGAGCAACTGTTTACCGATTTCCACGATCTCGATCAGCTTGGTCGGGTCGTTGTCCAGGTCCACCATGTTGCCCGCTTCCTTGGCGGCCTGCGTACCGGAGTTCATCGCCACCCCCACGTCGGCCTGGGCCAGGGCCGGGGCGTCGTTGGTGCCGTCGCCCATCATCGCCACCAGCTTGCCCCCGGCTTGCTCGTTGCGGATGTACTGAAGTTTCTGCTCCGGCGTGGCCTCCGCGATGAAGTCGTCCACGCCCGCTTTCTCGGCAATGAATTTGGCCGTTAGTGGATTGTCGCCCGTTACCATTACGGTTTTCACGCCCATCTTGCGCAACCGCACGAAACGTTCCTGGATGCCCGTCTTGATAATGTCCTCCAGTTGAATGACGCCGAGTACTTTTTCATTCTCGCTTAACACCAGCGGCGTTCCACCGTTGGACGCAATTTGTTGCACCCGCGTTTCGGCCTCCGCCGGGAACGGATTGCCCGCCTTCACCGTCAGGTTGCGGATCGAGTCAATGGCACCTTTCCGCAACCGCGTACCGTCCGGCAGGTCAATGCCGCTGGAGCGCGTTTCGGCGGTGAACTTTATCAACTGGGCCCGGCTTTGGTCGAAGGGCCGCACCTCGACTTTCTGACCCCGGGCCAGTTCCACGATGGATTTTCCTTCGGGTGTGTCGTCGGCCATTGAGCTGAGCATCGCCTTCTGGGCGAAAGTCCGGGCGTCGATGCCGTCGGTCGGGTAGAAGTTGGTGGCCTTCCGGTTGCCGATGGTAATGGTACCGGTTTTGTCGAGCAGCAGTGTATCTAAGTCACCGGCGGTTTCCACCGCTTTCCCGGACTTAGTGATCACGTTGGCCCGCAAGGCCCGGTCCATCCCCGCAATCCCGATGGCCGAAAGCAAGCCACCGATCGTGGTCGGAATCAAGCAGACGAACAGCGAAATCAACGCCGCAATGGTGATGGGGGTATTGGCGTAGTCGGCAAACGGCTTCAGCGTAACGGTCACGAGCAGGAACACCAGGGTAAAACCCACCAGCAAAATAGTCAGCGCGATTTCGTTCGGGGTTTTCTGCCGGCTGGCTCCTTCCACCAACGCGATCATTTTGTCGAGGAACGACTCGCCGGGCTGGGTAGTTACCCGCACCTTGATGTGGTCGGAGAGCACCTTGGTACCTCCCGTCACGCTGGACCGGTCGCCGCCCGCCTCGCGGATCACCGGGGCCGATTCGCCCGTGATGGCCGACTCATCGATGGAGGCCAGTCCTTCGATGATTTCGCCGTCGGTGGCAATGGTCTCCCCCGCTTCCACCAGAAACACGTCGCCCTTTTTCAACTGCGAAGAACTGATGGTTTTCACTTCGTTCGAGGAGGGATCGTCCGACGAAATGATCCTAGCCGGGGTATCCTGCCGGGTTTTGCGCAGGGATTCGGCCTGGGCCTTGCCCCGCGCCTCCGCCAGGGACTCCGCGAAGTTGGCGAACAGCAGGGTGAGGAAGAGAATAACGAACACGATCAGGTTGTACGAGAACTTGCCCTGCGTGGTATCGCCCGTGAAGAGGATATAGAGCACAACCACGAACATCACGGCCGTGCCGATTTCCACCGAAAACATAACCGGGTTCTTGATCATCTGCCGGGGATCAAGTTTCACAAAGGATTGCTTCAGCGCGCTCGCGACGAATTCCTTCCGAAACAATCCGCCTTTGTTGTCTACTGCCATGGGGAGTTTATGAGTCTTATAGAGTGTATGAGTAAGGGAGTGTATGAGTGTATGAGTCGATGCGTGTACGAGTGGTGAAAATCCCTACTCATAAGCTCATAAACTCCCTCACTCACCCACTCCTTTAAAGTGAGAAGTATTCTGCCAACGGTCCCAGGGCCAGGGCCGGGAAGAACGACAGCGCGTTGATGATGAAGATGACGGCGAAGATCATTACCCCGAAGGTGAGGGTGTCGATCTGCAACGTGCCGGCCGATTCGGGGATGTACTTCTTGCGCGCCATCAGACCGGCAATGGCCACCGGGCCGATCAGCGGCAGGAAGCGACCCAGAATCATGACCACCCCCGTGGCGATGTTCCACCAAGGGGTGTTGTCGCCGAGGCTTTCAAAGCCGGAACCGTTGTTGGCGTTGGCCGACGTGAATTCGTAGAGCGCGTCGGAGAAGCCGTGGTAACTCGGGTTGTAAAGCCAAGCCTCCGTACCGCCGTAGCCCACCAAAGCCGCGTTGTTGGCCGCAAACCAGGCCGTCATCGCCGTGCCCGCCAGGATCAGGAAGGGCGACAGGAAGGCCACCAGGATGGCGATCTTCACCTCGCGCGATTCAATTTTCTTGCCCAACATCTCCGGTGTACGCCCCACCATCAACCCGGAAATGAACACTGCAATGACGAGGTAGATGAAGAAGTTCTCGAAACCCACGCCCACGCCGCCGTAAAAGCCGTTGATCATCATCGCCAGCAGCGTCAGCAAACCCGAAAGCGGGGTCAGGCTGTCGTGCATGTTGTTGACCGAACCGGTGGAGATCACCGTGGTGGAAATGGCCCAGAAGCCGGAAGCCACCGCTCCGAACCGCACTTCCTTGCCCTCCGCGCTGCCCAACGACTGATCAATGCCCAGCTTGGCAATCGCCGGGTTGCCGCCCGATTCCAGCATGATCGTGGGAATGACCAGCATCAGAAAACCGACGGTCATTACCCCGAATACCGTCCAGGCAAGCCGGCGGCGGTCCAGGTAAAAGCCCAGGGCAAACACCAGCGCGATGGGAATAATCATTTGGGCGGTGTTTTCCACCACGTTGGTGAGGAAGTTCGGGTTCTCCAGTGGGTGAGCCGAGTTGGCGGCGAAAAACCCTCCCCCGTTGGTACCCAAGTGCTTGATGGCAATCATCGGGGCCGCCGGACCGCGGAACACGGGAAGGGTGTCGCCTTCCAGGGTGTAGACGGTTTCCTTGCCCTCGAACGTGGCGGGAGTACCGTTGACGACCAGGATAACGGCCACCACCGTGGACAGTGGCAGCAGAATCCGGGTAATGCTCTTCACGAAGTAACCGAAGAAGTTGCCCAACCGGTCGGTGGTACGGTTCCTCAGTCCGTTGATCAGGATGGCGAAAGCCGCCATGCCCGTGGCCGCCGACGTGAACATGAAAAAGTTCATCACCACTATCTGCGACAGGTAAGACACGCCCGATTCGCCGTAGTAGTGCTGCAAGTCGCAGTTGACCATGAAGCTGATGGCGGTGCTGAAAGCCAGGTGGGGACTCATCGAGGCAATTCCGTCTGGGTTCCAGAACGGGTGAAAATCCTGGGTAAGCAGCACCCCCATTCCCCAGAAAAACCAGATCATGTTGATGGCCAGGAGCGCGTAGATGTTCTCCTTCCAGGTCATTTCCCGTTTGGCGTCGATGCCGGCAATCCGGAACAGGAAGTTTTCGAGCGGAGCCAGGAAGCCCAGGGCGGACTTGCCCTCCCCGTACACGTTGGCAACGTGCTTGCCGAGAAAGTAGCCGATGACTACGATCAGGACGAACATGATTACAATGGCTAAAATTTCAGTCATTTCTTGCTTGATTGCTCAAGGATAAGGGTTTGAGGTGGGAACAAATGAACGACTTCCTTCTCAGTCAGGGAGTAAAGAGAAAATCCGTAACCGGGTAGGATCGGTATTTTTCAAAACTGTTCGGGACGCAACAGTACGTAGAACAGGTAGATGAACAGGAAGATGGACAAAATCAACAGGGCGATCATACGGCAGGAGTGGATAGGGTTATACAGACAAACTCGGATTAATCAACGCGTAATACGCCTTCTTGAGCGTAAACGGTAGCATCTGCCGGGCCGCCAGGTTGTGGTCTCCGGCCCAGTCTAAGTGAAGCGAAAAGAGGAATGAATTCTCCATCGCGTTTCTCAACACCCCATCTCCCTGGCTCAACAGGCGTTCGGCCAGCCGAAAACACGTCCGGACCAAGCGAAAGTCACCCAAGTCAATCAGTTCCTGGGTGAATCGGGCGAACGAGCGGGCAACCGCGTGTACTTGACTGGCACTGGTTTGGCCGGAAATTTTCCCGCTCATTTCGGGGAACTCCGCTACCAGCAGAGTGAATGTTTCGGTGTGGTCAATCATGGAGGGATATTAAACGTTTTCGAAGAAATCAACCGATTGGAAGAAGAGCCAGAAAAAAGCGGCTCCGGCGGCGAGCAAGGCGATGGTCAGCATAAAGAGGTTTTTTATGGAAAGGATAGCTTTCCGTTGTTGCGTGTTGCAGCCTCCCTTTGCCAATTCACGTACCAAGGTGATTACAGGGCAATCTGATATTGTTAACCCGTTGACTTTTAAGGGCTCTATGCCGGATGGCACGCAATGAAGGGAAGCAATGGCGCAAAAAAATCCTTCGGAATCAGCAGGGTGCTTGCCGAAACGGCAATGTGCTTATTGTTCACCGATCCCGTACTCCTTGACTTTTTGGTAAAGGGTGGTCAGGCCGATGTTGAGGAGCTTGGCAGCCTGGGTCTTGTTGCCTTTGGCGTGGAGAAGCACCCGCTGAATGTGTTGCTTCTCGACGGTGGCGAGGTCGAAGGCGTTGGAATTTCCGTTTCCGGCGGAAATCTGGATGTCGAGCGGCAACAGATCCGCCGTCAGTTGCTCGTTGTCGGCCAGGATTACGGCCCGTTCCATCACGTTCTTTAATTCACGGATGTTGCCTTTCCAGGGGTGATGACGAAGTTTCTCCCGGAATTCCTCCGTCAATTGCAGTTCCTTCCGGTTCATCTTGTCGGCGAACATGCGCCCGAAATGCGTGGCCAGCAAATCAACGTCCTTCGGGCGCTCACGCAGGGCGGGCAAGCGGATCTGGAAAACGGCCAGGCGGTAGAACAAGTCCAGCCGGAAATGCCCGGCTTCGCTTTCGGCGGGCAACTCCCGGTTGGTGGCGGCGATGAACCGGATATTGACGCGGGTGGGACGGGTGTCACCCACCCGAAGGAATTCACTCGTTTCCAGCACCCGCAGTAGCTTGGCCTGCAACTCGAGGGGCATTTCCCCGATTTCGTCCAGGAAGAGGGTGCCGCCGTTGGCTTCTTCGAGCAGTCCCTTCTTGTCGCGAATGGCCCCGGTGAACGATCCGGCCCGGTAACCGAACAACTCACTCTCCAGGATCTCCTTGCCCAAGGTGCTGCAGTTGACGGCGACGAAGGGCTTCAACCGGCGCTCGCCGACGTGGTGGATGGCTTGGGCGAACACTTCCTTGCCTGTGCCAGTCTCGCCCAGCAGCAGCACGGTAGCGTCGGTGGCCGCCACTTTCCGGGCCAGTTCGACCGCCTGCCGGAGGGGGGCGGAGTGGCCGATGATGCTTTCGAAGCTGTACCGCTCCTC
>JACMKY010000684.1 GCA_014379925.1 Cytophagales bacterium
CCCATGGCGGCGGGGAGTCCGAAGCCCATCGTGCCCAGGCCCGCCGAGGTGAGGAAGCGGTTGGGGTTCATGCGCGTCAGGTACTGGGCGGCCCACATCTGGTGCTGGCCCACGTCCGTGGTCACGATGGCGTCGTCGTCCATCACCTCGTTGAGCACGTCCAGGGCGGTGATCATGTTGAAGACGTCGTGGTTGGCTTCCTTGAAGGGATACGCGGCCCGCTGGATTTCCAGGTGCTCCACCCACTGGCGGCGGTGGCGCAGGTTTTCCCGGGTGCGCGTGTCAGGCAACGCCTGCAATACCCGCTTCACGTCCGCGTGCAGGAAAACGGCCGTCGGTACGTTCTTGCCGTGCTCGCTCTGGTCAATGTCCACGTGGATGATTTTGGCATTGGGTGCGAACTGACTCAGCTTGCCCGTGATGCGGTCGTCGAAACGGATGCCCAGCGCGATGAGCAAGTCGGCGTTCTGGACGGCGTCGTTGGCGTATTTGGTGCCGTGCATGCCCAACCAGGAGAAATAGAGCGGATCATCGTATTTCAGCGCGCCGATGCCCAGGATGGTAGAAATGGCCGGAATGCGCTCCCGCTTCACGAACGTGCGCAATTCCTGCCAGCCTTCCGACAGCAGGATGCCGTGGCCGGCAATGATCAGGGGTTTTTGGGCGGCGGCAATCAGGCGGGCCGCCTCGGCGATTTCCGACGCATCGGTGTTGAACAACCGCTCCGTGGGAGGAATGAGGCAGTCCTTTTCCCAACCTTCCTCCAACTCCATCAGCGCGGTCTGCACGTCGCGGGGAATGTCCACCAGCACCGGACCGGGGCGGCCGCTGACGGCCGTTTGGTAGGCGTCCCGCAGAACGGCCGCCGCCTCCGTGATGTGGCGGACGATGTAGGTGCGCTTGGTGATGGGCAGGCAAATGCCGGTGATGTCGGTTTCCTGGAACGCATCGGAACCGATCAGCGGGCCGGCCACTTGCCCGGTAATGGCAATCAGGGGAACGGAGTCGGCGTAGGCATCGGCAATGCCGGTGACCAGGTTGGTGGCTCCCGGCCCGGACGTGGCCAGGCAGAAGCCCGGCTTGCCCGTCACCCGCGCGTGTCCGTTGGCGGCCAGCGCCCCGCCCTGTTCGTGCCGGACGAGGATGTTCTTGATCTTGCTGAAAGCCAGCGCGTCGTAGATGGGCAGGATGGCGCCGCCGGGATAGGCGAACAGATTCTCCGCGCCCAGGCACTCGAGCAGCTTCACGATGTAGTCGGCACCCCTGAGTTTGATGGCCATGGCAATGAAAAAGTTGGGTCAGTGTAGGTATACAAATGCGTACGTATTTACCACGAAAACCGGCGCTCGCCTAACCGTTTTTCCCGTAAACCTTGGCTTCCAATTGGTTTAGCCTTTCTTCTATCTTCACTCCGATCACTTGGTTGATGTCTTTCCGAACCCAGCGCATCTCCTCCAACAGCCGCTGTTGCCCTTCCTGCAAGCCAACGATGGCTTGGGTTTGTTCCCGCTGCCCTTCCTGCAAGCCCAAGATGGCTTGGGTATGCGCCTGTTGAACGTCAATGATGCTTCGCTGCCCTTCCTGCAAGCCTAAGATGGCCTGGGTGTGCACCTGTTGAACTTCAATGACGTTTCGTAGTCCTTGCTGCAAACCCAGGATGGCTTCGGTGTGCGCCTGTTGCACCTCCAACGTGCTTCGTTGAAGGTCTTTCATTTCTTTCATCTCCGTCAGGATGAACCCGACGGTAGAACTGTTCTCGTTCAGGATGTTTACGATCTGCAATACCCGGGCATCCGTGCGGTCGGCCCGCAGCAGCAACTCGGCCACCAGTTCAGTAATATCGTTTTTGTCAGCCATGGTTGAACGTGGTTCGAGCCGGGTTCCGCGTTTGGTTAGCCGGTTCTTTTTCGTTGGTCCTCAATCCGTCACGCAACCCTCGGAAGCGGAAGAAACGGATTGGATGTATTTCTTGAGCACCCCGAACTGGGCTTTCAAGGGCGGCGCGGTCCAGCCCGCGCGGCGATGCGCCAGTTCGGCCTCGCTCACGGCCACGTCGAGCGTGTTGTTCACCGCGTCGATGGTAATCAGGTCGCCGTTTTGCACCACGGCCAGGTTACCGCCGTCCTGGGCTTCGGGCGTGAGGTGGCCCACCACGAAGCCGTGCGTGCCGCCCGAAAAACGCCCGTCGGTGATCAGGGCTACCTGATTGCCCAACCCCGCGCCGATGAGGGCCGAAGTGGGCTTGAGCATTTCGGGCATGCCCGGCCCGCCTTTCGGTCCCACGTAGCGGATCACCAGCACCTCCCCCGGTTGCACATCGCCCGCCTCGATCACGGCCAGCACCGCTTCCTCCGAATCGCAGACGCGGGCCGGACCGGTGAATTTCTCGCCCTCCTTGCCCGTGATCTTGGCCACGGCCCCGTCGGGAGCCAGGTTGCCGTACAGGATCTGGATGTGGCCCGTGGGCTTGATGGGCTCATCGATCGGGTGAATAACTTGCTGGCCGTCGGCCAGATCCGCGAAGTCCGCCAAATTTTCGCGCACCGTTTTTCCGGTCACCGTGGGGCAGTCGCCGTGCAGCAGGCCTTCGCGCAGGAGCAGTTTCATCACCGCCGCCGTGCCGCCCACTTCAAAGAGGTCTTCCATCAGGTACTGACCACTGGGTTTGAGGTCGGCCAGGAAAGGCGTGCGGTCGCTGATGCGCTGGAAATCCCGCAGGGTGAACGAGACGCCCACGGCTTTGGCCATGGCAATCAGGTGCAGCACCGCGTTGGTGGAGCCGCCCAGCGCGATGGTCAGGGCGAAGGCGTTCTCAAACGCCTCGAAGGTCATAATGTCCCGGGGGCGGAGGTCGTTTTCGAGCAGGTTGCGGACGGTTTTACCGGCCTGACGGCACTCCGCCCGTTTCTCGGCGCTGGTGGCCGGGTAGGAGGAACTGTTGGGCAGGCTCATGCCCAGGGCCTCAATGGCGGAAGCCATGGTATTGGCCGTGTACATTCCCCCGCAGGCGCCCGCCCCGGGGCAAGCGTTCTGGATGACGCCCTGGTAATCTTCTTCGCTGATGGTGCCCGCTATTTTCTGCCCTAGCGCCTCGAAGGCAGAAATGATGTTGAGCTTTTGGTTCTTGTAGAGGCCCGACCGGATGGTGCCCCCGTATACCAGCAACGCCGGGCGGTTGAGCCGGCCGATGGCCATCATGGCCCCCGGCATGTTCTTGTCGCAACCGACAATGGGCACCACCGCGTCGTACCACTGGGCACTGACGACGGCTTCGATGGAGTCGGCGATGAGGTCGCGGGAGGGGAGGGAGTAGGACATCCCGGTGGTGCCCATTGAAATGCCGTCGCTCACGCCGATGGTGTGAAAAATCAGTCCCAGCATCCCCGACTCCCCCATACCCTGCTTGAGGTGGGCCGCCAGCGCGTTTAAGTGCATGTTGCAGGGATTGCCTTCCCAGCCGGTGCTGGCAATGCCGACCTGGGCCTTCCGGAAGTCGTCGTCCCGCAGGCCGATGGCGTAGAGCATGGCCTGGGACGCGGGTTGGGTCGGGTCTTGGGTAATGCGTTGGCTGTAGGGGTTGAGGGCTTTCTCTCCGAGGGTCGTTTTGTTCATGGATCGATCAAATCAGTTGGCGGCCGGCGACAGCCGGCCCGGATATCAAAAGAGCCTCTCCGGTGGGAAAAGGCTCTTCACGTATAGAATGCCGCCCCTCCCCACTTCAGGTAATCCGGATGATGACCACTAGGAGCAGCTCGAAGCTATGGTGAGGCGTAAATTTCATTGGTGCGTAATTACGCAAATATTTGGCATTTCCTCCAGAATAGCAACCGAAAAATTGAAAACGTGGGGTTTGGTAGCACGAACGCAAGGCATCACTGGCAACGAGACCAATCAACCACCCGCCGTGCGCCCATAACCCCCGGTTCGCCGCGGGAAGGGTAGACCGCCGGGAAGCGAAGGCAGCGGAAAACTTTGGTCGTCTACGTGCCTTCGTCCGGCAGCACTTCAATGTTGCGGATCAGCACTTTCCGGGCAATGGCTTTGCCCGTGGGCGTGGCGGCCAGTCCGCCCAGCGCGGTTTCCTTGTAGCGGCTTTCCAGGCTCTGGCCGACTTCGCCCAGCGCCAGCACGCACTCGTCCACCGGAATGACCGGGTTGACCCCCGCCAGGGCGATCTGGGCGGACGAACAGGCGATGGCGGCGGCGCTGGCGTTGCGCACCACGCAGGGCACTTCCACCAGGCCGGCCACCGGGTCGCAAACCAGGCCCAGCATGCACTGGATGGTGATGGCCACGGCGGCAAACACCTGGTCCACGTCGCCGCCCAGCAGGTAAACAATTGCCCCCGCCGCCATCGCCGCGGCACTGCCCGTTTCGGCCTGGCAACCGCCCACTGCCCCGGCCAGCGACGCGTTTTGTTCGATGATCAGCGCAATGCCCGCCGCCACCAGCAATCCCTCCAGCATTTGACGGTCGGCCAGGCGGTGCAGTTCCTGCATGGTCACCAGCACACCCGGCAGGATGCCCGAAGCCCCCGCCGTGGGCGCCGCCACGATGCGTCCCATGCAGGAATTGACTTCCTTGGCGGCCAGGGCGCGGGCGATCAGTTTCTGAAATTCGGGCGCCAGCACGGTGACCGGAGCCCGGTATACTTTCTTGCCGCCGTTGCTGACCATGCCGGAGCGAGAAGTCATGTCCGCTTCCAGGCCGGTCACCACCGCTTCCTTCATCACGG
>JACMKY010000685.1 GCA_014379925.1 Cytophagales bacterium
GGTCTCGTTTATCCCGGATGAATGCAAGGAAGAAGTCGTGCACGGCCGAAAACGTGGCTGGTGGCCGATAAACCGGATCGTGGAGGTAGGTAAAAGCCCTCATGGGGTAGGGTGGGGAGGATGAGTAGGGTGGAGAGGGTTGTGACCGTGCAGCCGCTTAAGTTTTATATCAGACCTACGACCTGTCTCAATTCGGATTTGCTATACAAACCCCAACGTGAAGCAATTCGCTATGCTTTCGTTTCTTTCGCTAACCGTGGCAGACAGTCAAAATAGTGGAGATGCAATTGGGTAGTCGTCGACTGCGCAATTGAAAAACCCACTGACGGAATTGTTTTCCGGCCCTGGGTTTTCCATCACGTATGCCTGACCGGACACCTACGGCCGCTCGCCGCCAGTCCAACCCGATCGTTCTCATCCATTAATCACCCGAATCGTGGTTCGGACTACCGGGCTCACGCGCGGTTCAACGCGTTGAGGTCTTCGAAGGCGTGTTTGAGGCGGGCGACGAAGGTTTTCTCCCCTTCGCGCAACCAGACGCGGGGATCGTAGAACTTCTTGTTGGGGGCATCCGGCCCGGTGGGGTTGCCGATCTGGCCTTGCAGGTACCCTTCGTTTTTCTGGTAGAAGTTTTTGATTCCTTCCCAGAGGGCCCACTGGAGGTCGGTGTCGATGTTCATTTTGATGGCTCCGTAGGAGATGGCTTCCCGGATTTCGGCCTGACTGGAGCCCGAGCCGCCGTGGAAGACAAAGTTGACCGGCAACGGCTCGGAAAGGCCGAACTTGCTGCGGACGTGTTCCTGGGAATTTTTCAGGATGATGGGCTGGAGCTTCACGTTGCCCGGCTTGTAGACCCCGTGCACGTTGCCGAAAGCCGCCGCAATGGTGAAGCGGTCGCTGACCGAACCCAGTTCCTGGTAGGTGTGCGCCACCTCTTCGGGCTGGGTGTACAAGCGCGTGCTGTCCACGTTGGAGTTGTCCACGCCGTCTTCCTCGCCGCCGGTCACGCCCAGTTCCACTTCCAAGGTCATGCCCAGCTTGCTCATGCGTTCGAGGTACCGCTTGCTGATTTCGATGTTTTCTTCCAGCGGTTCCTCCGACAGATCGAGCATGTGCGAGCTGAACAGGGGCTGGCCGTGCCGCTGGAAATACTTCTCGCCGGCGTCGAGCAGACCGTCGATCCAGGGCAGCAGGGTTTTGGCGGCGTGGTCGGTGTGCAGGATCACGGGCACTCCGTAGAGCTTCGCCATCTCGTGCACGTGCAAAGCGCCCGAGATGCCCCCGGCAATGCTGGCCCGCTGGTTGGTGTTGGCCGCCGACTTGCCGGCGAAGAACTGCGCCCCACCGTTGGAGAACTGGATGATGACGGGCGAGTTGACTTCTTTGGCGGCTTCCAGTACGGCATTGACCGTATTGGTCCCGGTCACGTTGGCCGCCGGCAGGGCGAACTGGTTGGCCTTGGCGTACCGGAAAAACTGCTGCACCTGATCGCCGTGCATGACGCCGGGCGTCGATACGCCGGATTCGGTTTTAGGAAGGGTTTTCTCGGTCATCTTGGGGGAGTGATTGATTAAGAAAAGATGCGTCTGCTGGGTTAGGTTATTTCCGAAGGGATTGGGTGCGAAAAAGACCCGCGAGGTTGCACCGGCCGAATGCGTTTCGGGTCGGACCCACGATTCAGATGATCAGGATGGTGAACGCGGAGTGGCTTCTGCCGAATGCGTTTCAATATTAAGAAGAAAAACCGAATGTGCATCAGCAACCGCCCAATAAAACCGACGCAACGAATTCACTTCCGCGCGGGTTTTGCCGGAAGAATTCCTAGATTTCCGGACCCGGAAACGCATGTTGAATCCGGTCGGTTTGTTCTTTCGCTCGTTTCTTTCCCGTTCGTTCAACTTGGAGCCCGTACTACCCGCTTCCCGCCAACGCAATCAGCTGTTCGTCGTGCTCGGCGGCATTTTCCTCACCAACGCCCTGCTGGCCGAAGTCATCGGGGTAAAAATTTTCTCCGCCGAAACGCTCCTGGGCGTACCACCCGCCCGGATTTCCCTGCTGGACAGCTTCGTTCTGGATTTCAACCTCACCGCTGGCGTGGTCATCTGGCCAGTGGTGTTCGTCACTTCCGACCTCATCAACGAGTACTTCGGACGGGACGGGGTAAGAAGGATTTCAATCCTGACCGCCTTCTTCATCGCCTACGCCTTCGTGGTCATCTACGCGGTTACGCTGCTGCCGCCCGCCAAGTTCTGGCTCGAGGTGAACGCCACCGACCGGTTGGGCAATCCGTTCGACATCAACGAAGCCTTCGCCAAGATTTTCCGGCAGGGCTTGCGCATTATCCTCGGTTCCATCACCGCTTTCCTGATCGGGCAGTTGCTGGATGCGTACGTTTTCCACGCCCTGCGCCGCCGGACGGGCAGCCGTCAGCTCTGGCTGCGGGCGACCGGCTCGACGCTGGTTTCCCAACTGGTGGACAGCTTCGTGGTGTTGTTCATCGCTTTCTACAATCCCTGGAGCCTGGAGCAGGTGATCGCCGTTGGCATCCTCAACTACCTCTATAAATTCAGCGTAGCCATTCTGCTCACGCCCCTGCTTTACCTGGCCCACTCCCTGATCGACGGCTACCTGGGCAAGCCCCAAGCCGAACGATTGGCCGAAGAAGCGGCGAAGAGTTGAAAGAGTTTGAAGGGTTCGAAGGGTTTGAAGAGTTGGGGATGGTTGATTGGGGATTAGCTTCCGCCATCAAAAGTTATTTTCGGGCGCGCTCACCCAAACGAGGGGCCTGGAACGGGTTATCACCATTTCCACGAATGCGACTCGCCCGAAAAAAACCGACTGCTGCTTATCCATCCACTGCCCACTGTCCGCTGATCATTGTCAATTGTCTTCGCAGGTTGTCGCACACCACCGCGGCGGCGATGCCGACGTTGAGTGATTCAGCGCCGCCGAAGCGCGGGATGGTGATCCGGTGCGGAATGAGCGGCCGCAATGTTTCACTGATGCCCCGCGATTCGTTGCCCATGACCACGTAGCCGGA
>JACMKY010000686.1 GCA_014379925.1 Cytophagales bacterium
GGGAGATCCCGTCGGGGAGCCGTGGAAGTGCATCAGCGTGGTGATTGACCCCGTGCCCAGCACCCAGTTGATGGTGTAAGAGATGGTCTTTTTCTGCCGGTCGTAACTGACCGTAGCCACGCCGCTTCCCGTCGTGGCCACGGCTGGCACGTGGTTGGCCCCGTTCATCTGAATGGGGCCGGCCTGAAGAATACCGGGTGCCGCCGCCTCATCACAGCCGACTTGAACGAAGAGAATCGCGACCAACAAGAGCGGGGCAAATTTCCTGAGGCGTAACTGAGGCTTGATTTTCATCGGGTTGAGAACCTGGAATGAAGGTGGATTTGAAGTTTGAGGTTTAAGGCGTGGCAAGATAGTTTATTCCGGTCAAATCAAGTCAATTTAACGGGGCAAGTTCCGGGGATTGCCGGGACGCACCAGGATGTACGATGGACGGTCCGAATTGGTTTTTGCTTCCAGAAAAACTTGCCGACCAAAAACCCGAACCCGGCTGGCCACCGGCTCAATACTCCGTCAGCCCCGGGCCCCGGACCAACCCGCCGCCGAAGGCCGTCGGCCCCCGCACGGGTTCCGTTGATTTTTCCCTCGCCGACGGCGGCGGGCATCGCCAACGGGATGGTGGCCGATGGTGCGGTCGGAATAGTCGGTAAAGCGGCCCGTGGCACCGGTCCCACCACCGGGACGGGCCGCTGCTGGCCGCTGCTGGCCGCTGCGGTTGAACTGACCGGCGATCCCGGGGCCGGAAACGAAGCCCGCGCGGGCGTTGGTTGCCCAGGGATTTTCCGGGAAATCCTTTTTTTGTTTTTCACCCCCGAACATTTTCGCCCTTTCGCGCCGCCGCCTCCCCGGTAACCAAATGGACTCAATTCCGTAAAGCCGGGAAACAAGGACGGTCGGCGGCCTCCGGTTTCCCTTGCCCCCCTGGTCTGCCGCCAAAAAATAGCCAGCGATGAAAACCAACGAAGAAGACCTGGTCCGGCTTTCGGACATTGCCGGCTCCATCCTGGAAGTACAGGGGTACGTGGGACGTTCGGAATACAACGACTTTGCCACCCGCGAAGACATCAAAGAGGCCGTCGTCAGCCAAATGCAACAGATCGGCGGCGCGGCGGCCCTGCTGTCGGACGAATTCAAGGAGAAGTACCGCGACATCGATTGGGACGTGCTGAAGGGGTTGCAGTACAGCCACTACGACCAGGAGTTGGAAATGGACCTGATGCCCCACTGGTACATCATCACCAACGATTTTCCCGACATCCTGGCCCGCGTCTCCAACATCGTCACCGAACTGCAGCACGCCGACGAACTTGAAAACGAACTGATGCTGGACAACCCCCGCCCGACCCCCGAAGCGGTGGAAGCCAGGGTGGAAAGCGAGACGGCCCTCAACCAGCGCTTTACCGAGGACGACCTGGTGGGCGACCTGGAAAGCGAGGCGGACGGGGGACCGGCCGCGCGCAACCCGCGCTTTACCCGGGACCTGCTGGAAGAAGTCGGGCTGGAAAGCCTCGACGAAAAGGAACGGAAAATACTGGAGGATGTCAGCCGGGAACTGACCAAGGACAACCAACTCGAGATGGAAAGCCTGGACAACCTGGACCTGAGTACCTTCGATCGGGCCGACGACAGCTTCATCGACCAGCGCTTCGAGGACGTCGACCTGATGGAAGGCTCCTCGCTCGACGACGAACCACCGGGCGACGACCCCCGCGAACGGGGGGATGGAATGTCGAACTGATGAACAAGGAACTCCCAATGCCGAAGTGAAAAGGAGAATTCTATCCTTCGACCGGTTCGCCGCCGTCCGCGGATGCGGCGCGATTGGACATTCGGAGTTCTTCCGTTCGACATTCATTTTCTTTAGACACTCACCCCCAAACCTCACGCAAACTGTTGCAACACCTTCTGCAACTGGTTGGTCGGTACCACCCCGGACTGCCGCCACACGACTTTCCCCCGCTTGAATACGACCAGCGTCGGTACGCTGCGGACCTGGTATTGGTCGGCTACCTTCGGGTTCTTGTCAATGTCTATCTTGATGATTTTGGCCGAATCGCCCACCCGCCCCGCCAGTTCTTCCAGCATGGGCGCCTGGGTTTTGCACGGTCCGCACCAGGTGGCGTAGAAATCGACCAGCACGGGCTTGTCGGATTGAATCAGTTCGTTGAATCCCATCGCATTGTACTTTAGTTGACGTTTTGGAATGCCGGGTGCGCAACCACTGGCTTTTCCTCCGGAAAACAACGTAAACCAGGAAACCGAGTTCCTTCGCCCGGGAAAACAAAACCAGAAAACGCGTGGATTGACGTAGATTTAAGTTCTGGGCTTCTACTTACCCCCTGGCCGGCTATGAAACTGATCAAAGGCATGGGTTACGTTTGCTCGTTGCTGGTTCTGCTGGTCGGGTTGGCTTTCGCCGCGGTGGTGCATTACCAGGCCGAAATCCTGCAACGCATCAACGCCGAACTGAGCCGGAGGGTGAACGGAGAGGTGCGCATCCAGCGGGTCAACTTCACCATTTTTCGTCCGTTTCCGGCCGCCTCGCTCACGCTGGTGGGGTTGCGGGTGAAGGATTCCCTGTATCACCGCCCGCTGTTGCGGGCCGACAAGGTGTTCCTGCGGATCAATGTAAGAAAATTATTCGACCGCCGGCTGGTCTTCCGTTCGGTGCTGATCGAAAACGGGGCCGTCGCCCTCTTCCGGGACGCCCGGGGCTATTCCAACCTTTCCGCTTTCGGGCAACCGCCGCCCGCCGATACCCTCCCAACCCGGTCCGTCTCGTTCACGGTTGACCGGATCCGCCTGCGGAACGTGCGGATCAGCTACGTGGATACGCTCCAGCACAAGCGGTTTGCGTTCCGGTTGCTGCGCACCGATTTGTTCCTTCAAAAAGAGGGCCCGACCTGGCAAACGCGCCTGGTGGGCCGGATGCACTTCGGCGGGCTGGCCTTCAACACGCGCAAGGGAAGCTTTCTGACCAACCAGCCCGCCCAAATTGACCTGCGGGCGGATTTCAATTCCGCCACGAAACAACTGCGGATCCGGCCTTCCCGCCTGGACGTCGGGGACGAAAACGCCGGCACCGGCTTTCGGCTGAGCGGCCAGTTCGTGCTCGCCCGGCCGGCCACGATGCGGTTGGTGATCGAAAGCCCGCGGGCCGACTACCAACGGCTGCTCCCGCTGTTGACGCCCCACCTAACCGGGTACCTGAAGCGCCTGGGCGGCAGTCCGCTCCGGATCGAGGGGGTGCTGAAGGTGAAGGCTACCTTGTCGGGAGAAATCCGGGCCCGCCACCTGCCCCGGGTAGCGGTGGCCTTTGCCGCCGACCAGGCCACCGTTGCGGTCCAGTCCGAAACCATTACCGGCGCGCGCCTGCGGGGCAGCTTCACCAACCAGGCCGACGCCCGTCAACCGCCCCACGACGTCAACTCGGTGGTGACGGTGACCCTGCGGCAAGGCAATTACCGCCGGTTTCCCGTCACCGCGGCCCTGCGGATCACCAACCTGCGGAAGTCGCTGCTCGACATCCGGGCGGCAACCGACGTGGGCCTGCCGCAAATCAATCCGCTGCTCCAACCCGACAAGTACCAGCTGGCCGGGGGACGCCTCCGCCTGAACGTGCGGTACCGGGTAACGGCCAAGGCGTTTTACGCCCGCACCCCCGATCGGCTGCCGGGTACGCTGGAGGGGACGTTGCAACTCACCGACGGCGAATGCCGGCTCCTGAGCCGGGGAACGCGGCTGGACCGCATCCGGGCGAATGTGCGCTTCGACGCCACCCGTGCGCGCATCGCGGTCCTGGATTTCCGCGTGAACCGCAATCCGGTGCGCATCGAGGGAGAGATCCAGAACCTGGTGGCGCTGCCGGGGTCGCCCCCCCGGAAAGTGACCGCCCACTTGCGCCTGAGCTCACCCTCCCTGGACCTGGCATCGGTCCTGCCACTCCCCCCGGCCGATGAAGAAAAGCGCGGGCGCCGGGTTGAAACGGGGAAAAAAATCCGGTTCATCCTCGATGAGCTCCTCGACAAAGTGGAACTGACGGCGCAGCTCGACATTGCCCACGTGCAATTAAAGAATTTCTCGGCCGATGGGCTCACGGGCCGGCTGCAGTTCCGCGACAACGCGGTGCGGCTGAAAGACATCCGGATGCGGGCTTCCGGGGGCAGTATGGTCCTGGACGGCAACATCGACGGGTTGGATACGCTACGGCACCCGTTCGAGGTAACGGCCACCGTGGAAAACGTGGACGTGCGGGCGTTTTTCTACGCGTGTGACAATTTCAACCAGCGCGTCATCGAGCACCGCAACCTGCAGGGGAATCTGCACGCCCGGTTCACGTTCAAGGGTCATTTCGACGAGACTTTCCGGGTTGACCCGGCGAGCATGGCGGGTGATTTCGACGTGCGGCTGCACGACGGCCGGCTGCTGGACTTCGAATCGTTGAACCACCTTTCCCGGCTGGTTTTCCGGAAAAGGAATTTCATGGACATCCAGTTTGCGGCCATCACCAACCGTTTCGTGTTGCGCGGCACCGAACTCGACATCCAACGCACCGAAGTGGCGTCCAACGTGCTTTCCTTTTACGTGGAGGGAAAGTACGCGTTCGGCGGTCCCACCGACCTGAGTTTCCGGGTACCGCTGAGCAACCTCAAAAGAAGGGGAGAGGATTACCGGCCCGAAAACGCCGGGCCCGACGCCAAGGCGGGCGGCAACATTTTCATCCGCGCCCGCAACCGGGACGGCAAGCTGCGTTTCGCCCTGGACCTTTTCAACCGGTACGCCAGGGAGAAAGGCAAGGCCCGGCCGTTGGAGTAGGCAACAAGGCCCGGCCCGCATAAATTTTTACGTTGGATGGTTACACCGCGCAAGCCAGCTTCGACATGGCCAAAAAACACCGTCATGGCCAAAAACCCGTCTAAATACCTGGTCTTCCTCCTTCTCTTGCCTTTCGTCTTCAGTGGCTGCGAAAAGAATGCGGTTGACCCGGCTCCCGCGGGAGCCGGTGCGCGGGATGCCGCCCAGTTAAGAACGAGCCGCACCATTTCCTGCGGCTCCTTCCGATACGCCGATTCCGTGTACTACCTGCGGGAACAGCCAATCGATTACGTAGTGTCGCCCGTTGCCGCGCGGGCCGGTACCTACGGGGCTTTCCCGGAAGGACTTCAAATCAATGCAAGCACCGGCGCCATCAACGTCAGCCGAAGTCAAACTGGTTTGAAGTACCGGGTGTCCTTCGTGGCAGCCGGCACCACGGACACGTGTACCACGCACGTCACCATTTCCGGCGTAAATTACCTGAACGGGTTGTACGTCCTGAGTCGGAATGATACCTTGGCCAAACCCTTTTACAACGCCTGGCGCAACGTGCCGCCGCCTTGCAGCGAAGGGGACGACGACGAGGAGGAAGATGACGACGACGACGAGGATGACGATGACGACGCTTGTGAGTTCGATGACGGCAACGACGATGACGACGGGGACGGGAAGAACGACGAACCCGCGGCCGGTCAGGAAGTGCGACCGAAAGGGGTGGATATCAATAAATTGAACGGTATCATTAACCTGAGGCGAACCGTACTGAACGGTACCTTCGGAGCAATACCGGTCAGTGGAACCACCCGTATTTTCCGAATCTACTACCGGCTCGGGGACGCCAGCAACCAAGCGCTCAACTTCATTGATGTTAAGCTGTCTTACTACGCCCGGAGAAGTGATGTTCCCGCCAGTGTGTTGAGTGAAATCAACGAAAAAAACGGTGCCACGTTGCGCAGGGCCGCGCCACTGGCGGGGGGGCGCCCGGAAGGCGCAAGCCGCCAGGCGCGCCCGCCGCACATCGTCGTGACGGCCAGTGAAGAGTAAGCCCGCCGAAAGAATGGGTGCCGATCAAGTAGCCTTGTTGGGTTTTTTCCTAGTTTTGGGATCTCAACAAGGCTATGAAGCAAGTTTTCGCGGGTCTGCTCATTGTTTTTGGTACCCTCCCCATCGGGTCGTACGCGCAGCCAGTTGGCAACGAAAACCCCGCCCTGGCCCTCTACCAAGCGGCGAAGAAGCTGTTTTGGAACCCGAATCCTACCCCGCGAACGGATAGCCTGGCAGTCGGCAAGTTCCTGAGCGCCGCGGTTCAATTGCGGCCAAAGCGGGAGAATGCCCTCATCCTGCTCGATTGCTACGAAAAAGCCGGTATTCTCCGGCAAACGGATGGTTCCCAGCCGGAAGCGATTGCCTGCTACCAGAAAGCCATCGGGATCGGTATCCGCTACCAACTTTCCGACTCCCTGCTTTTCAAGCCCTACCTTTACTGCGGGAACGCCCATTATTTCCTGCACTCCTTCGATTCCTCCATCCATTACTTCGAGCGGGCGGAAAAGATTCTGCTGCGTTTTCCCGCCGTGCAGGAGGCGGAGCGCTTGTACAACTCGTTCGGGGCCATTTATTACGAGGCGGGAAATTACCGCCGGAGCATCAACTACTTCTTGAAGGCGCTGCAGATCCACCAGCGGAGGGATGCACCCGACCCCTCTTCCTTGTACAGTTTCCGAAGCAACATCGCTTCCGCCCTGCTGCGTTTGGAACGGTACGATTCGGCCGCCCGGATGTACCGAAGCCTGATTCCGCTCAACATCGACGGCGACGAAGTGAGGACCAAATTGGGGGCTACCTACCTGGAAAAGA
The DNA here is from genome assembly GCA_014379925.1 of Cytophagales bacterium. Classification (GTDB taxonomy): domain Bacteria; phylum Bacteroidota; class Bacteroidia; order Cytophagales; family ES-bin-26; genus ES-bin-26. The sequence continues at coordinate 6,673 of JACMKY010000686.1, forward strand.
ACGAGCCGGACAGTGCGCTCCACTACCTGTTGGGGGTGAAAAACGTACCGGAGGGCAGTCGCTCCGTGGACCTGGAAAATGCGTTGGGAAGGGCTTACTTCCAAAAAGGGAACCCGGGGGCGGCAATCCGGCACTTGAACAAGTCGCTGGAAATTCACCGGAAGGGCAAGGCGGACCAACGGATGAACCGGAAGAACAACCACGTGGGCTTGACCTACCAACTGTTGGCCGGGGTTGAGCAGGAAAACGGGAACCTCCGAAAAGCACTGCAACATTACCAGCAATCCATCATCCAACTGGACTACGACTTCAACGACCCGTCGGTCTTCCGCAATCCCGCCGATTTTACGGAGGGGTTCAGCAGTTTCCGGTTGTTCGAGAGCCTGTCGGCCAAAGCGGGCTGCCTGCACCGGCTTTACGAGCAGGAGCCGGCGCTCCGGTACCTGAAAGCGGCGGTCGGGACCTACCAATCCGCGTTTCGGCTGGCCGAATACATCCAGAAATCCTTTGACAGCGAAGAAGCCCGCCTTTTCATCGTGGAAAAGACCTTCCCGGTTTATCAGGAAGCGGTTGCCCTGATGATTGCGTTGTTCGAACGGACCAAGGAGCCAACCTACCTGAAGGAAGCGTTTCGTTGGAGCGAGCAGAGCAAGGCCGCCGTCCTCTCGATCAGCCTGAAGGAAAATGAGATCAAGGCTTACACCGGCATCCCCGATTCCCTGTTGAGAAGGGAACGCAACCTCAAATTCAACCTGTCGCGTTTGTTCCTCAAGGCCGACAACGCCGACGACGCGGAGGCAACGGCCCTGGAATCGGAGATCCGGGACATCGAACTGACCTTGTCGCGGCTGACGGATCAGTTGCACAGTTACCCGGCTTACTACCGGAAGAAGTTCGGTTCCGACAGCATTCGGGTGTCTTACCTTCAGGAACAGGTGCTGGATTCGCGTACGGCACTGGTATCCTACTTTCAGAGCCGCCGGGAGGTGTATTCCTTCGTGGTGACCCGCGAACGGATCCGGCATTACAAGACGGCAAAGGATCGCCCATACGACCAGGCCCTCGCCGCCATCGGAACCGAACTGCGAACGACCGTGCCCGGTCAACCTTACCGGGGGAGTCCGCCCGCCCGGTTGCTTTACGACAAACTGATCAAACCGGCCGAAAGGGAGCTGGCCGGCATTTCTTCCCTCATCATCATCCCGCACAACGAACTCAACCGGCTTCCCTTCGAGGTCCTGGAAGACCCCGACCACGCCTACCTGCTGGAGAAATTCGACGTGACCTACCGCTACGCCGCCTCTTTCCTGCGGGATGAAAACCGGGGGGAGATCAACCTCCAGAAAATGCTGGCCCTGGCTCCCTTCGGCTCGGCAAACCGGAACGAACGGGAAGCCGGTTTCGCCCGGCTTCCGGCCTCCCGCGAAGAGATTGCCGATTTGGGGGGCGTCAAGCTGGTGAATGCCGCGGCCACCAAGGAAGCGTTCATCCGACTGGCCGGCGAAGCGTCGGTCATTCACCTGGCTACGCACGCGGTCGCCGACAACGAGCATCCCTCCCGGTCGTACATCGCTTTCTACCCCGCCGAAAGTGCCGAGTACAAATTATACGCCCACGAGTTGCGCAACGTGTCTCTGCGCAATACCCAGCTCATTTTCCTCAGTAGCTGCGAGACCGCCAGTGGCAAGCTCATTGCCGGGGAGGGCGTCCTGAGTCTGTCCAGGGCGTTCTCTTACGCGGGTTGCTCAAACTTCGTTACCTCGCTTTGGAAGGCGGAAGACCAGGCGACGACCTACGTCAGCGTCCGGTTTTATGCCTACCTGCGGAAAGGCTACCGCTTTTCCAAGGCCCTCCAGCAAGCAAAGATCGATCTGCTCCACAACGGGCAGTACGCGCAGTTCCACTCCCCGCAGTACTGGTCCCACTTGGTGTTCATCGGCGCCCCCGGCCGGCCGGACCATTCCCGTTCCGGATGGGGGCTGGCCGGACTGGCCGTGACGGTGCTCACGTCCGCATTCTGGTGGGGGCGCCGTCGACGCCGGGGGGGAGGCGTCCGCGGGGTAGCGTCGGGGTTGAACGGGCTCGGCACCCGCAGGTGATAACCGTTCCCGGATCTTGTCAGCCGGCCGGGGTAGGTGCCTGGGTTTGCGTGGGTCCGTTGGTCGCGGCTGGCCCAGACCGCCCGATCGGACGCACCAGCCGTTGAAGCACCCGTTCGACCGGAAAAAACGACGCGAAGATGGCCCCGCTCATCTGATACCGAAACGTAATGCCCATGATCAGGTAAATACCCCAGTGCATGGACAGGGCCAGCAGTGCCCAAAGCTGCCCCAGTCGTCGGTTGGCCAACGCGAACGGCGCCCCCAATTCGAGCACGAGCGTGCCGGCCCCGGCCACCACGAACAGCAGTGATTCGTTGTAGAGTGCGTTGATTAGCGCCGAAGCGCGGCTGCCGAGCACGATTTTCCGCAGCGCATCCACGGCCAGCTGGTCGCGCATGACCTCGCCGGTTGTCCAAGCCAAGCCGGCCGGACCCGCGATTTTAGCCATACCCGCCAGAAAATACGCCAGCACCGTCACCGTACCCAGCAGCCGGATCGGCCAGCCGTACTGCCACCCGGCTCCCGCTTGGCTCCGGCCGAACAACCAACTGCCGGGCCGCCCCCGGCGCCTATCCACCGAGTAGGCATCGGCCGCGGGCACAAAACCCAGAATCAGGGCGTGCAGCACCAGGACGTTGTCGTTGTGAAAAATCATGGACCACGAGTTGCGATAACTCAGCACAAACAACAGCAGCAGCCCAAACAGTGGACCGGTAGTTCGATGGCGCCAGCCAA
>JACMKY010000687.1 GCA_014379925.1 Cytophagales bacterium
AAAACAACGGCTTGCACGGTGCCCAGGAGCGATCGGGCAGCATCGGCCTCAAGGCCGGCCGGCACGCCCTGCGGGTGGGCTACCTGCAGGGTGTCTTGGACGCGGTGCTCACGGCCAGCTACAGCGGGCCTAACCTTCCCAAACAACCCATCCCGGCGGGTGCCTTCTTCCGGGTGGGTACGGGCGGCCGGGTTGCGCGGAACTACGAGCCGGGGGACGCTGCGTTTGCCGTTGCCATCCATCCTAATCCGACCAGTGAATACTTGACGGTGAACTTCACCGCCGACCAGGCAACGGAAGTAAACGTACAGTTGGTGGACGTGACGTCAAGACGGGTGGCGAGTGCCACAGGCCGGACCACCGCCGGCAAAGGCACCCTGCGGATGTACGTGGGAAAACTGAGCACCGGAATCTATTCAGTGGTTGTTCAGCGGGGTCACGAGCAGGTAGTCAAAAAAGTGCTGGTGTCCAGGTAAAAAAGCCACGCCTTACGGGCGAGGGGGTAACTGGCGATGCCGGTTACCCCCTCGCGTTTCCGGTCACGTCAGTCCGTGGATGAGGGCAGCCAGCCGGGGGAATGGCACCGGTAAATCCTTCCGACGGGCCAGCCCAAAATCCGAAAGTTCGTCCGGAGCAGGCAGTAGACGGCGAAATTCCGTCGGTGCCGCAGCGCGTGGCCATGCACCGGCCTGGCAACCGTGTCTACCCGCAACGGCTTGACTGGCAAACCACGACGCGTTTTCTTTTTCCGGGATAATCAAAGCCGCCCGAAAATGGTTAAGGGAGAATCCGCCCGGTCCGTGGCCGCCACCCGCGGCGGGCCTGGGTCGGGGAAAAACGTTCCGCCACCTCAACTCCCAACCACCGTGACCAAGGAAGCCCCAACCACCTACCCCGTTCACCCCCTCCTCCGACAGCGGTGGAGTACCCTGGCCTTTGACGACCGGCCCGTTTCGGACGCCGTCCTGTTCACCCTCCTGGAAGCGGCCGCTTGGGCGTGCAGCAGTGAGAATGAACAGCCCTGGCGCTACGTATACGCCCACCGCGGCGAGGCGGCCTTTGACGCCATGGTGCATTGTTTGAGTGCCGGCAACCAGGTTTGGGCCCAGCGGGCCGCCGCCCTGGTCCTCTGCGTAGCCCAGACCCACTCGGCAAACGGCCGACTCAACCGCTTCGCCCTCCACGACGCCGGGGCCGCCAACACGACCCTGCTCTTGCAGGCCACCGAGTTGGGTCTCAGCGGTCGCCAAATGGGCGGATTTAACCACGAGCAAACCCGCCGGGCCTTGGCCCTGCCCCCCCAGCTGGAATGCGTCGTTTTCACCGCCCTGGGCTATCCGGGCAATGCCGACGGGTTGCCCGAATCCCTCCGAGACCAGGAACGGGCGGCGCGGAGCCGCAAGCCCCTCCACGAATTTGTCTTTCACCAAAAATGGCCCTCCCCGGCCACCCCCGATCATCCGGGCCAGTGAGCACGGCCGCAAAAGCATCGGCTGGCTCAAAAGCAATTCTTCGAGCTACGTCAACCCCGAACGCAGTGGCTTCGTCCCAACCAAAGTATCGGACCACCCTCTCCAAAAGCAAGGGATTTTATTAATCCGTTGCGTCACCCTTCTTCAGTGAGCAAGGGCCGGCGTGGAACGATGGGTCGGTACGTCGGGGACGCCTGGTCGCCGCGGTTCAGCCATTGTTTAAAATGCGCCCAATTGTATTCGGGAAGATGAGCGATCCCGCTCGGCAGATCGGAAAAGTTTACGGCTGCGCTGGTGGCTTTTTCAAGAAAGGCCCCGCCGTTCAGGCTGGTCCTCCGGTTGAGTACACGTTCTCCTCCACCCCGGTATCCTTCCAGCTTCGGGAAGCGGCGGAGTCGAGGACGGCCTGACACACCTTCTGCGTTTGGAGGGCGTCCCGGAAGGTGGGTGCGCAGGGTTCACCCGTTTCCAGGCTTTTGAGGAAGTCGGCCACCTGGTGGACGAACGTGTGTTCGTAGCCAATGCTGGTCCCGGGAATCCACCACCTTTTCATGTAGGGCTGGTCGCTGTCGGAAACGTGGATGGAGCGCCAGCCGCGCACCAGCGAATTGTCGGCGTGGTCGAAATAGTCGAGGCGGTTCATGTCGTGCAGGTCCCAGCCGATGGAAGCGTGTTCGCCGTTGATTTCAAAGGTGTACAGGGCCTTGTGGCCACGGGCGTACCGGGTCGATTCGAAGAGACCCAAAGACCCGTTCCCGAAGTGACAGTGAAAAATGCAGGCATCATCGATGCCGACCTTTTGCACCTGACCGGTCAACTGGTGCACGCGTTCCTTGACGAAGGTTTCGGTAACGGCCGACACGTCGGTGATGCCCCCGTTGAGCCACATGGCCGTGTCGATGCAGTGGGCCAGCAGGTCACCCGTTACCCCGGAGCCGGCCGCGTCCACGTCCAGGCGCCACAGCGCTTCCCCGCCCTGCGGCAAGTTGGCGTTGATGGTCCAGTCCTGGAGGAAGTTGGACCGGAAATGAAAGATGCGTCCCAGTTTGCCCGAATCGATGATCTGTTTGGCCAGCGTAACGGCCGGAACGCGCCGGTAGTTGTACCAGACGGTGTTGTTGACGCCCGCCCGCTCGATGACCTCCACCATCTTTTGCGCTTCCGCCAGGGTCCGGGCCAGGGGTTTCTCGCAGAGAATCATCTTGCCCGCTTCGGCGGCGGCGATGGCAATTTCCGCGTGCGTGTCGTTGGGGGTGCAGATGTCGATCGCATCCAGGTCATTCCGTTCGACGACGGCCCGCCAGTCCGTTTCAATCGATTCGTAGCCCCACTGGTCGGCAAACGCGCGTACTTTGTCCTCGCGGCGCGAACAAACCGCCTTCAATACCGGACGGTACGCCAGTTCGGGGAAAAAATCCCCCACGCGCTTGTAACCGTTGGAATGCGTGCGACCCATCAGACCGCACCCGATCAATCCGATCCTCAATTCCTGCTTGTTTGCCATTGTTGTCTGGAATATTCCCGTTGAAAAGATGCCCATTACCGGCCCGTTATTCGGCTTCGTACCAACCGTGCAACCGGCGAACCTTGATCATGGTGGCCAGGATGTCGTTCCACGTCCGCGACTGCATCATCACGTCGTTGGGAAACATGCATCCGTCCCAGCAGATGTGGCGGAACGCTTTGGTGAGTTGGCCGTTTTCGTCCCGCAGCCAGTACCCCGCGTCGGCTGGAATGTCGAGTTTGCCGTTCGGATCCGTGGCCTGGCAGTGCCGGCCCGTCTTGTCGTGCGAACCGGTTCCGTGCACCGTGCCGTCGTTCTGGGCCACGTGGAAGTCGATGGTCCAGGGGCGCAGGGCGGCCGTCAGGGTTTGAAGGCCTTCGGTCAACGCCCGCCGGTCGTTCCACTCGAAGGTGTCGGGCAGGATCCGGTCTTCCGGGCTGTTGTAGCCCAGCAGGTACAATAGCGTATGCGCCATGTCGGCCTGAAAGCCCACGTTGGGACGATTGACGGCTTCCAGGGTATCGATGGCCGTCTTCCAGCTGTGCATGCCGCCCCAGCAGATTTCGCCCTCCATGGCCAGTTTTTCACCGTAGTCGGCGGCCACGTCGCAGGCTTCGCGGATGGTCTGGGCGATGAGTCTGGTGTTGCCCTTCGGGTCGGTGGCCCAACTGCCGGGATCGGCGGCCGAATCGATGCGGATCACCCCGTTGGGGCGAATACCCAGTTCCCGCAAGGTCATCGCAATGCGGCTGGCCTTGCGCACCTGTTCCACGAACCGGGTGCGCTCCGCCTGGCTTCCCATGGCCGAGCCGCCCCCCGTGGGCGGCCACACGGGCGCAACCAGGCTGCCAATCTCGAGGTTGAAGGAGGCCACTTTGTCGGCCATTTTTTTGATTCCCTCGTCGGTGCTGTCAATGTCGAAGTGGGGATCGAAAAGGAAAATGTCGATGCCGTCGAACTTGGTCCCTTCCACTTCGGCGGCGGCGGTCAGCTCGAGCATGGCATCGATGGAGATCTGCGGCTCCGAATCGGGACCTTTCCCCACGATGCCCGGCCAGGAAGCATTGTGGAGTTTGGGATAATTATTTTCGGTCATACGGGGGGTAGATTAGAATTCAGGTTTTAGACAGTCGTAGGGTACAGGTGGTGAATAGCGTCGTTGCATTGCAACGATGCCGGTCGTAGGTTGCCAGGCTTAAGTTATCTAAAATCGGGGTAAGTGCCAAGCACGGAGCCCGGAACAATCGACCCTGGTTCTGATTGATTCGCGAAGTTTGGTATTGCTTACGGCTTTGTTGCAGCGACGCTACCCTACCACTTACGACTGCTTCAGATCCGGATTTCCCGGACCGAAGTGTTTCAGCAGCACGATCGGATCGGTGGTGGACGGGTTGACGATTCGGACCCCCGCCCGGGCGGCGCTTTCGCTGATGAAGAATTCATCGTTGGTCAACTGCCCGTACCGGATCAGGGCCGGGGTTTCAATGTCCCACCCGCCCATTTTACCGTGTCCTTGCACGACAATGATGCCGTAGGCGGCACTGTCCCGGATGGTTACGGTTGCCCCCGGGAAAACGGTGAGTTCCTTGGCACTGAAGGCGTCGGACTTGTAACAGATCCAGTTTTCGGCGTAGCCTTCGGCTTTCAATTCGGCCGGGGATCCAACCGGCTTGGGACGCATGAAGCGGTTTTCCATCAGGCGGGGATCGAGGTTCAGGTCCCAGTCAATTGCTTCCAGCAGTTGATCAAAGTCTCCCATCCGGTCTTGGGGGGTGCCGTTCCACAGCAATTCCTCCGGGACGATGGCTTCGTTGACCAACGATTGGTACATCGCGAAAACGTCGGAAGCTTTTTGCGGTTCGTAGGTGCACAGGCTGCCGGGCGCGTGGAGCAACCCGGGGGGTACGTCCCACCCGGTGCCCGGCTCCAGCCGGAACGCCTGGGAGAAGTTGGTGATTTTGTTGTCGCCCTTGGTGAAGTTGACCAGGCACTGACGAATTTCTTCCCGGGTGGTGCCCGGGGAAATGCCGAAAAACGTGTACGGGAAGTCGCCCCCGTGGTTGTTGAGTTGCGGGGGAAAGTAGTAAGCCTCCGGTTTACCCAATTGACCGATCAGCCGGGCCTGCTCGTCGTTGTGGTGAATGTGGTGCGGGAGGGGACCCATGTTGTCGAAGAACTTGGAGTACATGGGCCAGGCCCCGTACTCGTCCCACAAACGCGCGCCGATCAGGGCGCCTTTCAGCTCATCGATGGCATCCTTGAGCAACAGTTGCACCTCCTTGGCTCCGTCGCTGAACACCACGGCGCTCAGGCCCTCGTTTTCTCCGGTCAGCGGACCGTTTTTGGCCGGCGTGGTCGAGGACAGCCACCGTTCATCGATGCCGCCGCGCTGTCCACCGAGCACGTAGTAATCATCCGGGTGCAACTTGATTCTTCGCCCGGGTACGCAGAACGACCGGGGTACCCAAGTGGGAGCCAGGCGCAGGATTCCCTTTCCCTGTTCCAGGGCTTTTTCTGCCAAACCCGTTTGTTTCATTGTTTCCATTTCGAATTGGTTTTTAGTCCGCCTGGCTGGCATTGTTCAAGAGTTCATTGATTTTCACTGCCTGGTCCAGCACTTCAATTGCCAGGTCGTAGGTCCGGCTTTCTCCCGGGGCCAGGAAGATGAGTTCCCCCTGCTGCCGGGCCTTGGCTTGTCCGATGGGCGGGTTGGTGGCCGGTTCGAGGCCCGTGACGTACTCCCCTTTCCCCCAGTGTTGCCAGTTGGTGAGCCAGGGCAATTGTTTTTTTTGAAACCGCACGGCAACGGCCAGGCCGATCCGGGGGTTGTGGAGCCCGCACGTACACTGGCCGGAAGCATCCGGGGTCACGGCAATGAAAGCCGCTTCCTCGCCGCTGCCGGCGTGCTCGTCCAACGGAGCGGGGCATTTGCGGAAGTTGTTTCCTTCCCGGAAGATCTTCGCCCCGGTTTTGCCCTCCGCCAATTGCCACGGTCCCTGCCAAAGCAGATCGGTTCCCTCGTCCACCAAAGGCCAGCCGAGATTGATGTGGTAGAGCAGCATGTGGGGCACCGGGGCATTGCCCCGGTTGGTCACTTCGTCGTGAATCCGGATGGATGCCTGTCCGATCGTTCCCGACACCGTCCGTTTCAGTTGGAGGTGGGGGCCGAACACCTGCGTTTGGTTCATTCGCCCGGTTATGCTCATTTCCATCCTACCGGCTGCGGGGTCGGGTTGCACAATGGACTCGATCTCGGCCGGGAGGTTGCTGATCGGCCCGTGCAGGCCCCGCTCCCCGTGGGCATCCGCGTCGGGACCGCCCACGTGGGTCAGGCCGCACGTGGTGAGTAAGCCACCGCCGAAAGTGCGGAGCCAATCCATTCCCCGGTTCGAAAACGGTTCGGGAGGGGTAATACCAGCGTGACTCAACCAAGCCAGGCAATGCTGGTTGTAAAACGCATCGGCGATGTCCATGGCCCGGTCAATCACCACCTTGTACCGCAGGCCCGTCCCGGTGTTGACCCAGGCAATGCGGGTTCCCCGTCCGGCCCCGTTGTCGAGTACGGCGGTTTCGATCCCCCCGAGTTGGGCCGGATTGCCGATCTTGTCGCGCCAGGATGGATGTGAGTTTATGGGCTTATGAGTTTATGAGCTTATGAGTAAGGTTGATGCACGGCATCGAGCTACAATTTTATAAAAAAATTCTAAACGTCGTTCGTGATTACCTTGCCAATTAACCGTCCGAAAGAATTCGTTGCTTAGGACTTACCCGGCTTCAAATATTTTCTAAATTAGAAGACCCGACCAACCGACCCATCCTGTCGTGTCCTGTTCTTTGGGTGCGTTTTCAGAACTTTTCAAACGGAGGTTGTTTCATCCAACCTCGGCCCCGTATCCGTTCAGCCCGCCGGTTTCGTTGTCGTGTTTGCTGGCCCGATGAAATGCCTATCTTACCGCCAAAAAACGACTGCGTATGCCAACCATACCGGCCCCTGTCCAGTCCGCACCGGGCACCACGCCTTCGCTGGCGGCCCGCCGGATTGTTTCCGTAGATGTCTACCGAGGCTTCGTCATGTTGTTGATGATGGCGGAGGTGCTCTCTTTCCGCCGGGTAGCCGAGGCGTTGCCGGCGGCCTCTTTCTGGCAGTTTCTCTCCTTCCACCAGGACCACGTGCCCTGGGCCGGTTGTTCGCTGCACGATCTGATTCAGCCCTCTTTTTCCTTTCTGGTGGGGGTCGCCCTGCCCTTTTCCCTGGCTAGCCGCTTGGCCAAAGAAGCCAATGGGCCGCCCCATGGTTGTAGCCCTATCGTTAACCGAAAACACATCGGCGCTTTCCAACTTGGCCGCTCAGTAACAACGACGTGCGACATCGCCAGTATTAACCCTGATACCATGTACGAGTGGATACGCAAATATCCTTAGTTCGCACCTACAGTGCGCGCCAAGCCGTACTGCGGCTCATTGAGTGAAGCCTTCGATCGTGGGCCTGATCGTAGCCGCGCG
>JACMKY010000688.1 GCA_014379925.1 Cytophagales bacterium
AAAAGACAGCGGGGAAAAACTTAACCAGGAGAGCAAGCGGGCTGGTCACCGGGCGTTAAGTTATCAAAAATACCGCGATGTGGAAAAAATAAAAAACAGGCCCCGGAATAGGGCCTGTTCTTACTCTCTCCCCGGAAGTACCGCCTTCCCACGGTCAGGCCACGGCCACGAACGCGCCTTTGACTGCTGCGGTAAACTGCTCCAGCGCGGTGGGCGTCGTGTTCTCCGGCGTGCGGGACACCCGGTTGAAAATTCCCTGTTCGTTGGCGCCCCGGCTCATTTCGGTGTACAGTTCCGCCATGGAAGCCGAAAGCCCCGCTTGTTGCATACCCTGCTTGCCGTCCTCGTAGGAGAATTGCACGTAGGGCAAGTCAGGTTTGCCGATTGCCTGGCCAAGGATCTGCGCCGTTTCCTGCATTGAATAATCACGCGGTCCCAGCAAATCCCGGATCACAACGCCCCGGAAATCCAACCGATCGAAGATTCCGGCGGCGGCCCCGGCAATGTCGGCGGTGGCAATCATGGGAAAAGACAGGTCACCCCGCATGGCGGAACCCGTGATGCCCATGCGCTGAACCAGGGGAACGTTGGCCAACAGGTTCTCCATGAAGTAGGCCGGTCGCAGGTGCAGCACGTTCAGACCGGGTACCTGGTTGAGCCGCAATTCCTGACGGTGCACGCCCAACACCGGACCGGTACCCGCTTCCAGGTCCGCGCCCTGGCTGCTTAGGTTCACTACGTAGCGGATGCCCGAATCCCTTACGGCCTGGACGATGGCTTCGCCCGTTGCGTTCTGGTAGGCCAGGTTGTCGGGAGCGGTTGCGTTCGGGGGAATCAGCAGGAAGGCGGCGTCGGCCTCCTTCAGCAGGGCGGTGAGCAAGGAAACGTCGGTGAGTTCCCCTTCGCGGAAGTCTACGCCCGCCAGGCCCATCTGCTTGAACCTGGCTTCGTTGCGACCCAGGCCGGTTACCTGATGGCCAAGTTCCACCAGCCGGGAGGCCAGCCGCGAACCGATGTTGCCGGTTACCCCGGCGACTACTATCTTTTTGCGCATGATTTTGGTTGAATGTTTGACAAAACAAAAGAAAGTGTTTACTTTCGATTTGTCAAGTACCTACCAAAAAGTAGGCTACCTACCAGGCAGTTAGATACGCTGATAATCAGCGATAAATATTTTCAGTACTTTGGCTTCTGAGTAAACCTTGGGTGATCGCCGGTGAGGCAACCCGTACGCGGCTGGAAAATCGCCCTACTTTACAATCCGATGAGAAAACCAACCAAACAACAGCAGGACGAGCCTTACTTATTTTCGGAGGCGGCCCGGGAAGTGCATTCGTTTAATTACTGCGCCATCCGTTCGGCCCTCAACGTGGTGGGCGGCAAGTGGAAACTGCTCCTCCTCTCCTACCTGGTGGGCGGCCCGAAGCGCTACGGCGAACTGATGCGCCTGATTCCGGAAATTTCGGAGAAGATGCTCATCCAGGAGTTGCGGGAACTGGAGGCGGACCTGATCCTCGAACGGAAGGTCTACCACCAGGTGCCGCCCAAGGTGGAATACTTCCTGACTCCGCACGGCCAGGCCATCCAGCCCATTGTTCAGTCGCTGCTGGCGTGGGGCGAGGTGTACCTGAACCGCCCGGAGCGGTTGATGGAAGCGTAAAAATCGGGTACGAAAAGCCGGAAAACCCTACGTGGCCGTTGGTGTTCCGGCAATTTCGTGCGTACTTACGGAGGCAAACCCGGCGTGCTTCTCCGTATGGCTGCGCGAGGGTTCTCCGGTTTATTCCAGCGCATGAAATTCATCCAGCAAGCCAGCCTTTGGTTCAGCGAAGGAACTGCCGACAAAGTGTACGAAGTGGATTTGTGCGAGGTAAGCGCCGGTCAGTTCGTGGTAAACTTCCGCTACGGCCGCCGGGGCACGGCGCTGCGCGACGGCACCAAAACCACCCTACCCGTACCGGAAGCCCAGGCGCGCAAGATCTACGACCAGCTGGTGGGTTCCAAAACCCGCGAAGGTTACCGGGAAGCGGGCGGACCCGCTTCGACGACTGCCCCGCCCCCGGCCGTCGGCACCATCCCTCCCGCCGACCGGCCCGCCTACCTGCTGGAATTGCTGCGGTCTTCCCTGCCGTCGGGAACCTTGCCCAAAACGACCAGGTGGCCGCTGGGTCGCCTGATCTGGCGGACGGGTGAACTGCGCCTTCGCGAAGCGGTCCCTTTCCTGTTGGCTTTGCTGCCCAAAAGCGACGATTTGCGGCAGTATTGCCTGGCCTGGGCCCTGGGCCGCTGCGGCGATCCGGCGGCGATTCCCGCGTTGGAAAGGCTCCACGCGGGTTCCGCTTCCTCCGATAAAGTCAGGCGCATCGCCCTGGTGAGTTGGCTGGCGCTGGCGAAAGGCGATGCCCGCGCGTCCGTCGTGGCGCGCGTTGCCGACCGGTTGCCATCGGCATTGCGCGCCGCCCTCACGGTTGGCAACGAGGCCTCCCGGCGCAATTTTCTCACCGGCGACGCGGGAAAAACCCTGGTCCACGATCACGTCGAAACGCTCTACCTGCTCTCCGAAGACCATCCGCCCGCGCACGCGGTAGTGGTCGAATGGTTGACCACGGTTCCGTTTTCTCCGAACACCTTCCGGCAGGTCCGTCACCTCTTCAAGGTAGCGGAATTCCGGGAAGACGCGCGGGTGTTCGGCGTGCTGGCCTACCGCTTCGAAAAAACGCCCGCAACGTTCCGTTACGCATCCTACGGCAACCAAGCCATCCTGGACGGGAAGTGGCTGGAACATCCCCGGCGCGAACTCGCCAGGAAGGATTCCCGGCTGGCCTACTCCAACAAAACGCGCGCGTACC
>JACMKY010000689.1 GCA_014379925.1 Cytophagales bacterium
ATCCTCGGCCACCTTGCCCGCCAGCTTGATGCGGTTCGTGTGCGTCTTGATGATGACGGTGATCCAGTTGTTGAGCACGTTGGCGTTGCCGTTGCCCAAGTGAAAAATGATAGTCGAGAGTGAAATAAGTATTGCAAAGGCTAAAATAAGCCTGGCTTTGATGGTAAGCTGCATAATATAAGGGTTATAAAGAATGAACGGGTTATTTCAGTGAGTCAAATCTCCGCTGGATTCTTTCACTACCGTCAGTTCATCGGTGGAAAAAACGCGGTCAATGTTGAGCAGCATGATGAATTGTTCTTCCATTTTCACCATTCCCCGGATGAATTCGGATTGGTACTTGCTGCCAAGGCTGGGAGAAGGCTTGATTTGGTCTTCCCCGATCTCGAGCACTTCCTGCACCGCGTCCACCAGGGCGCCAATGACCAGCTTGTCGTTTTCCACGTTGATGTTGAGCACCACCACGCAGGTGTCGACGGTAAACCGGGTGGCCGACAAGCCGAATTTCACCCGCGTATCAATGACCGGCAGCACCGTGCCGCGCAGGTTGATCACGCCGCGCAGGTATTCGGGCGACCTGGGCACCTTGGTCAGGTGCGGCACTTCGAGGATTTCCAGCACCTTGCCCACGTTGACGGCGAAGGTTTCGTCTTCCAGCCGGAACGACAGGTAAGAGTCTAGGCTGAGGGTTATTTCTTCTTTCATGCGCTTGTTGGTTTTGAATACTGACTATTGTGCTTCGTGGTTCGTAATTCAACTGCGCTCACTATCGCTCAGCCTAACTGCCTATTGCCTACTACTGCCTACCGCCAACTGCCTATTGCCAACTGCCTATTGCTTATCGGGCCATTTGCAAAACCGGCGGCGAGCATTCCCGGATGAGTTGGCCGGTATCGACCACGAGCGCCACGGTGCCGTCGCCCAGGATGGTGGCCCCCGAGAGGATGCTCAGGTGCTTGTAGAGCCGGCCCAGGGGTTTGAGCACGGCCTGGTATTCGCCGACGATGGCGTCGACGGTCAGCCCGATCCGCCTTCCTTCGTGCCGCACCACCACCATCTGTTCGATTGCGGGGCCGTTTTCCGGTACGTCAAATTCCGTCCTCAAGTAAAAAAAGGGCACTTGCTGGCCATCGAGTACGACGAGGTTGCTGAAGGTGTTGGTCAGAAGCGCGTGGTTGGTTTCGTAGCACTTGTCGACGACCGCCAGCGGAATGACAAAGTGCGTATCGGCGATCCGGACCAGCAATCCGTCGATGATCGAGATGGTCAGCGGTAGTTTGAGGGTGATGGTGGTACCCACGTACCGCTGGGAAGTCACCGATACTTCGCCGCGGACATCGGCAATCTTTCTTCGGACCACGTCCATGCCCACGCCCCGCCCCGATACGCCGGTCACCTTCTCGGCCGTGGAAAACCCCGGCTGGAAGATGAGGTCGCAGACTTCTTTCTCGTTCAGGACCGCCCCGGCGGGAACCAAGCCCTTGCTGACGGCCTTGGCCCGGATTTTCTCCTGGTCCAGACCCGCCCCGTCGTCCTGAATCTGGATGAGGACGTGGTTGCCCGCGTAGCTGGCCTTGAGCGTGATGGTTCCCTGGCGCGGTTTTCCACCGGCCATCCGGACTTCCGGATTTTCGATTCCGTGGTCGATGCTGTTGCGGAAAATGTGCAGCAGCGGATCGGTAAGGCTTTCAATGAGGGTTTTGTCCAGTTCGGTATCAGTTCCTTCGGCGGCAAAGCGCACTTCCTTTCCCAACTCGGCCGATAAATCCCGCACCAGGCGCTGAAAACGCGTGAGCATGCTTTCGAGGGGAACCAGGCAGATGGAGAACGTGCTGTCGCTCAGCTGGCGGGATATTTTTTCGATGTTTTCGGCCACGGCCACCAGTTCGGACTGGGCACTGTCGGCGGCGATCAGGTTCAGCCGGGCCTGGGTAGTCAGCAATTCGCTCACCAGGTTCATCAGGTCGTCCAGCTTATCGGAGGCCACCCGGATGGTAGAAACCGCGCCGGTTTCCCGCTGCCCGCGCGGGTCAACTTCTTTCGCACCCGGGTATTGAGCCAGCGTCTTCTCCCGGATGATGGCCAGCAACTGGTTGACGTAGGCTTGTAATTCTTTGATGTTTACTTCCTGACCGGTAAGGTACTGTTCTTCCAGGTGGGCAACGAATTGCTCGTTTACCAGCAGGTTGCCTTCCGACACCCAGTGAATTTCCAGGTCGGACACGTCTTCGACGAACAGAAAGACTTCCCGGATGCTGGCTTCCGACGCCGCCGTGGCCAGGTAGGCATCCCAGTGGATGTAGCACGTCTCCACCGAAAGTTCTTCCAGGGGCGGGATGTGGCGGGAGTGGGCGTTGACGCGACAATCCCCCAGCGCGTGCAGTTCATCGAGCAGGAAGAGCAGGTTGCTGCCGTTGACCATGATGGCCGGGTGCGGCCTGAACACCAAGTAGCCGGTGCGGACCGGCGACGGGTGGGCTTCGGGCGGGATTTCCGCCGGGGCGGAAAGCTGGCTCAACGCCCCAATCTGGTCGAGCAGGCGGACGTGGTTGGCGCGGAGCCGGGCATCGGCCAGGCCGGCATCGGTCAACAAATGGCGAAGGTGATCGACGGAGGCCAGCGTCACGTCCAGGATGGCTTCCGAAAAGTCCATCCGGTCGGTTCTTACCAGGTCGTAAACGGTTTCCAGCTGGTGCGTACATTCACTCATTGCGTCGAAGCCGAACATCGCGCTGTTGCCTTTCAGGGTGTGCATGACGCGGAACACCTGCTCAATGGCCGGGCTATTTATCGTCTGGCCCAGGGCCAGCAGCGATTTTTCCAACTCACCAATCAGGTCAGTCGCTTCTTCGACGAATACAGCTTTCAGGTGATCCATCTTCAACGGATTACTTTTTGAACCACCTCCAGCAACTTTTCCTGCACAAACGGTTTGACGATCCAGCCCGTGGCGCCGGCTTCTTTGGCTTCCTGCTTTTTGGCGGCCTGCGACTCGGTGGTCAGCAACAGGATCGGCAGGTAGCGATAGGCTTCCCTGGCCCGGATTTCCCGGATCAGCCCGATGCCGTCCAGGTGGGGCATGTGCAGGTCGGTCAGCACCAGGTGGAGCGTTTCGCCGGTGAGGTAGCGGAGGGCATCTTTGCCGTCTACCCCGGCTATTACCTGGTAGCCAGCCTGTTCCAGCGTGAATTTCACCACCTCCCGTACGCTTTCGGAGTCATCCACGATTAAAATGGTCTTTTTCATAAGTACCGTTAAATAACCTGCTTGAATTCGTTTAGTCCGGCCCGGGCAACCAGCAACTGTTGTTCTTCCGTCAGGTTCAGGGTCAGGTCCACCGGCTTGCCAGACTCCCGGGCCGAATGACGCAGGGCGTAGAGGAGCTGGATGAAGGCCACGTCCAGGGCCGTTACTCCGTCGACCTGAATGACCAGCCGACCCGGTTGGCGGAGCAGTTCCAGCAGTTGCCGGCGAATGGGTTCGGCATTGGCCAGCGTCATGGATCCTGCGAGCCGCAACGTGACCGGCTGTTTTTCCGAGGCGGGCTGAAGGGTGATGGTTGCGTTTTTCACGGGTCAGAACAGTTCGATTTCCTGGTTAATATGGTCCTGCGGCGGACGAGCGGAAGCGGTTTCCCCAGTTGGTAGCCCGTCCAGCACCTGATCGTGCAGCGTGCGTTCGCTTTGCATCGTATACCCCGCGCGCAGGTGCATCAGCGCCGAAGCCCTGGCCGCCGGATCGGCTACCGGGTTCAGGTGCCGCGCTTCCCGGGCGATCTCAATCAGTCCGGCTTGCGCCGCCGCCACGACCGCCCTGAACTGGACCGGAGCCGGTTCCTGCTGCCGGAAGCGTTGCCATCCGTTCACCACGCCGGCAATCAACCCCTGGAGCGGACCGGATAAGTCGGCACCGGCGGCATTTTTTGGTAACCAATCCTTTTCATGGGTGGTCAGTTTCTTGCCCAGGCGCGTCAGCTTTTCCACCGTTCGCTGAAGTTGGGTTTGCCATTCCTCTATTTCCGCCTCGTATTGTTCGCGGATGCGGGTGAGCTGAACGGTGTGCAGTTGAACTATTTCGGACAGGGCAGGGAGATAACGAACCGCCGACTGATTCCCGTTGCCCGGCACCAACCGGTCGATTTCGGCGGCCAGGGCCTGGTGCGTTTGGCGGAGGTGCGTCAATTGTTGCCGGAGAATATCGTAAAACTGGATTTGCTGCGTTGCCTGCCCGAACAAGGCCCGGCTTTCGGTGGCTTGGCGCAACAGTTCTTCGTACCAGTCCGGACCCTGGTAACGGGGGTACTCGTCCAGCTTACCCATCAACTGACTGAGCAATTCGGCCCCGTTTTTGGTAATCGGTACCATCCGTTGAGAATCGGCTTCCGTAAACCGGATGGCTTTTTCCAGTCCCTGCGTCATTTCCGCCAGCAGGGTCACCAGTACGCGCAAGGATCGGGCGTGGCTGGGGAATACCGTAGAAGGATGGGGTGGCTGATGAGGCATCGGTTTCTGAAATTCGTTGGTTCGGGGTTACATCTTCAGAATAATTCGGCGGATACGCGCTGCACAAAGGCAGTGAACGTGTGTTCCTCCCCGGTTTGGGCGTGCGTCAGCGTGAACAGTACGTCCATGGTTTCCCCGTCGGGTCGGCGGATGGCCATTTCCGTGCGCACATCCACCGGTTTTTCCTGGTTGTTTTTCCGGTAAAAGGCCGCGAATGCCTGCTCCTCGATCACCAGCCGGAGTGGCACCAAGGCCTGGATGGATTTCCCGAGCACTTCCGCGCGGGGCAGGTTCCACAGCTCTTCGGCTACCCGGTTGAAAAATTCGATTTTGCCGCGTTGGTCAAAGGTGATCACCCCGTCCACGCAGCCTTCCAGGATGGCGATGTTCTTCTGCTTCTCCGCCTCCATCTGCCGGAGCTGGTTTTTCACGTCGGCCAGTGCTTCATCGAGTTGTTGGGCGAGGTTGTTCTTCGCCTCCTGCAGTTCAACCGTGTTCTGGCGCAGAGATTCTCCCTGCCGGGCCAGTTCTTCCTCTTTCCGGCGCATGTCCTCCTGCACGATTCGCATCTCCCCGGCGTGCTGGTGCAACACTTCCTCCTGCGTTTTCAGGTGTTCATTCAACTGGCGGGACTCCTGGAGCAGGCGGTGGGTCTGCTCGTTGTTCTTCACCGTCGAGAGGGTAGCCGCCAGGTTTTCGGCCAGCTTCTCCACAAAAGCGATTTCGTGGGGCGCAAAGGGACGGAAACTGGCCAATTCCAACACCCCCTGCGTGGCCGCGTTGGTTTTGAGCGGCACGATCAGCAAAGCCCGCGGGTTGGCCCCTCCCAGGCCGGAAGTGATGCTGGCGTACTGGTCGGGAATGTCGGTGAGGTACAACGTATCGCCTTCCCGGGCGGCCTGACCAACCAATCCCTCGCCCATACCCCATTGTTGCCGGACCCACTTTTTGCGTTCCCAGGCGTAGGTGGCGATCCTGGCCAGGAAAATGTTCGCCGGGTCCTCGTCGCGGAGCACGAACAGGGCCCCTTGGTTGATTCGCAGGTACTTGACGAGGTTGAGCAAAAAGTCTTCCCCGAGGGTCGGGACGTCCGTGCCATTGAGCCGCAGGACGTCGGCAAACCGGGCGTAACCTTCGTTGGTCCAGCGCTGGATTTTTTCTTCCTCGGCAACTTTCAGCAGCTTGTTGCGCATCAGCCACAGCGAATGGCCCAGTCGATCCTGTTCGTCGCGCTGCTGGTGGTCCAGGTCAAAGTTTCCGTCGCCGATCCGTTCAATGAACCCGGCCAGTACCCGCTGGTGTTCGAGGATGCCATTGATGGCGGCGGCTACTTTCCCCAACCGGTCCGGGCGGTCATAGGCCACCCGTTGCGACAGGTTTCCGACGGCGGCCAGCCCGGCGACCCGTTCGATTTGTTCGAGCGGCTGCCGGAAATGAGTGGCGTGCACGCGGTAGAGTCGGAATAGAACGGCCAGCATCGTCAATCCAACCGTGGCCATCAGCAGAGAGGACCATTCTTTTA
>JACMKY010000690.1 GCA_014379925.1 Cytophagales bacterium
AGTTGGATTTGTCGGGCAGTTCCGTTTGCAAACCCATCGGCTCGGTGCTCACGTAGGCGCTTTCGGCGCACCGCAACCCTTTACGAATGGTGAGGCTGGCGGCTTTCGCGTCCCAGTTGGTGCCGGCCGGTTGCGCGGCAGCCACCTGAACCACGTCGGCGAGCGCCGACGTGGTCACGTTGAAGGTAGTTCCCTTGCCGTCTACTTTCACATCCAGCAGGTTGCCCACTTCGGCCGGATTTACCCGGTAGTTGAAATTCAGGTTGAACAAAGCCTCAATTACGCCGCGGTTGTTCTTCGTCCACACGATGTCGGTGCTGCCCAGTTTCAGGTAGGGCGTGTGGAAGGCGTAGGTTTTTTCGGTGTCCACCGCCCGTTTCTCCGCGCCCCGGACGCGGCCGGTTTCGTCGGTGAGGCGGGCCTGGTAGGCGGTGCTGGCGCGAAAGCCCAGGTCGGGCGAAAAGACGAGTTCGTCGGGGGCGTTCCACCGGAACTTGCCCTTCACCGCCGGCTCGAACACCACGTAAGCGGTGGTGTCCCACTGGTTCAGGAGCGAATCCGGCACCACGTTGCCGTTGAAGGTGAAGAGCAGGTTCTGCTGGAGGGCGACCTCTTCCCCGAAGTTGGTCTTTTCAACCTTGAGCTGGCCGTTGCGGCTACACGAAAAAAACGCCACTGCACCCAGGAGGATGAGCAGGGAGGATAGGGCTTTGGAGCGCATGTCGGGTGAAAAATTGTTGAGGATGAACGCGGGGCAAGGTAATAAAAAGAGGCGGGTTGAGTTATGAATTATAAATATATGAATGTTAAGTTATGGATTACGTATGACAACCCCTAACCATCACCCCATGCCTTCCTCAACAACCTGGTTTCGTTTTTTTTGGTCAACCGGTAGCCTCCTGCTGGTGTCGGCGTTGGCCGTTGCCCAATCGTCTACGCCCGACAAACCCCCGGTCCGGAAAATTGAAGTAACTGGTAGCGCCGAGCAGGAAATTACGCCCGACGAGATTTACTTCAGCATTTCCCTGCGCGAATACCTGAGAGACAAATCCAACAAAGTGGCCCTGGAAACGCTGGAAAAGCAACTGCAAAGCGCCGTGGGTGGGGCGGGTATTCCGAAGGACAACTTTCGCGTCGAGAACGTGTACGGCAACCGGTGGCACTGGCAAAAGAAGAAACCCGAGGAATTTTTGGCCAGCAAGCGCTACGTACTCAAGCTCAGCGACCTCAACAAGGTGGACGGTATCCTGGAAAAGGTGGACGCCAAAGGCATCGAGAGTGCCAACGTGAGCAGTTACACGCATTCCAAAATGGAGCAGTACCGGCGCGAAATCAAGACCGCCGCCCTGAAGTCCGCCAAGGAAAAGGCCCGTTACTTGCTCGAAGGCATCGGCGAGAAAGTCGGGCAAGCCCTGGAAGTGCAGGAAGTGAGCGGCGATTATTCTCCCCAGCCGATGTACGACCAACGGGCCAGGATGTCGAACCTGGCGAGTTCCGAAGCGGCATCGGACCTGGCAGACGGAGGCAGTGACATCGAGTTCCGGAAGATCAAGATCCGCTACGAGATGCGCGCGGTGTTTGCCATCCAGTAGTCAGCAGTCGGTCATCGATTTTTGGATACCTTACCCGTGCCTTCCATCATGGCCGAGTGCCGTTCATACCAATCCCGCTATGGCTTACAACCCTCCGCTTAGTCAAGGGGGTCTTTGCCGAAAATAAACCTGTCTGGTGCCGTGAAACAATCCGTTTTTCCCTTCCGATCCGAGCTGGTCATCCGGCTGAGCTGGGTAGTTTTCGCCTGTGTCGTTTGGTCTTGCAAAGACCAGGAGCATCCCCGGCCAGTTGAAGATCCGGTTAAGCTGAGTAAGATTGTATGGGGGCCCAATGATTACCAGGAGTTCACGTACAATACCCGGGGACAAATCGTCCGGTACGTTTCTCAGTGGACTTACATCGATGATGGGAGCGGTGCGACCAAGAAGATGACGGCTGATTTCCAGTATGACCACACTAGCCACCTAGCCAAGGTCATTTTCGGTGGTGGATTTTACGTAAAATACCACTACCAAGGCAATGTACTGAAGAAGTCCGAAGAATATACTTCCAAGGACCGGTTGGCACTCACGCATACCTACCAATTCGGGATTGGCCAGCGGGTAACGGAAGTGTTGACGCAAGTGCACGATCCCCTCGAAGAAGCCGTTAGCCAAATTAAAAAGACCTACGCCTACGACGGTCGGGGGAACGTAATCCAAGAGAAAGTGTACGGTAAACTTTCCCCCCGGGAGGCGTTTTACCTTTCCACCATTACCGCGTACGAAGACTATGATCAGCAGCAAACCACGGGCAACCTAACGGACTTCTTTCCGTACCTGCCGCAGGCAAAGATGAACGTGAACAACCCGGGCAAACAAACGGTGCTGGGAAGCGATGGAAGCACGGTGCTGTCTGTCCGTACGTTTACCTACCAGTACAACCAGAAAGGGTATCCGACGCAAAGGACCGTTCAGGTGCAATCCGATCCGCCCGTTCCGGTTTCCTCCGCTTCGTATCAATACCAGTAGGGGAATTGAAAACGGCCGGCGCGGTGGTCAGCCAGAAGTTACCCGATTACTGGGTCATTGGGCGGGACCTCCGGGGCATCACTGCTTTGTTTCCTGAATTTTTCATTCTGACGATTCGTTCCCATACGCCCTTTTTCATTCGTTGATGCGGATCAATCACCAGTGGGCGTGGTCGGTACCTTCCGGTAACTTCGGCGAAGGAGCC